>JAGQPO010000250.1 GCA_020426665.1 Planctomycetales bacterium | reverse complement strand
CGTCGGTTCGATCGAACCGGACATCCGCGGTGCGACAACGATCCGAGAGCAATTGGAAAAGCATCGAAACATTGAATCTTGCGCTGCCTGCCACAATAAGATCGATCCGCCGGGGTTCGCTTTAGAGTGTTTTGATCCGATCGGAGGATTTCGGCAAGAATACAGGACGATGTCTCAAGACGGAAAGAATTCGGGGCTGAAACAAGCCCCATTCACTTACGCGTGGGTACGATACCGAATTGGCAAACCGGTTGATGCCACTGGCCGCATGCCGGACGGTCGGGTGATCGACAACGCGGTCGATTTCAAACGCATCCTGGCAGCCACCCCAGATCAACTCGCGCGCAATTTATGCGGTAAGCTAATGACTTATGCGACCGGCCGTCAGATCGGTTTTTCCGACCGTCCATCCATCGACGCGATCGTTGATCAATCTCGCCGCCAGAACTACGGTTTCCGATCGCTGGTGCATTCCGTCGTCCAAAGTCCTGCCTTTCAACAACCATGAATCGATACTCACGCAGAACGGCGCTTCGCGGTTGCGGTGTCGCCCTTGCCCTTCCATTCTTACCGTCAACAGTGTCGGCAGAGGCCGCGAAAACACGACGACGGCGAATCGTTGCGATCGACATCGGCCTGGGACTGCACGCCCCAAATATCTTGCCGGAGCGTGCTGGTCGAGATTACGAACTCCCGACGTACCTGAAGATCCTGGAAGACTTCCGCCAACAGTTCACCGTGATTTCGGGGGCCTCCCATCCCGAGGTCGGCGGCGGGCACTCATCATACAAATCGTTTTTAACTTGTGCCCCACATCCCAACAGTGCAGGCTTTCGAAATACGATCTCGCTGGACCAATTGGCCGCCGCCGAATATGGAAGTGAAACACGATTTGCTTCGATGTCATTAAGTAGCTCGGGTCCCGGGCTTTCGTGGTCTCGCAGCGGTGTCGAGGTTCCCACGTTGACTCGACCGTCGTTCGTTTTTCAAAAACTGTTTTTGGCCGGGAAGAAAGAAGAACAGGCCCGACAGCTGCAACGGCTTCGCGACGGGCAAAGCGTTTTGGATGTCGTGATGGACAAAACCAAAATGTTGGAGCGATCATTGGCGGGACGCGACCGTGAAAAACTGGACCAGTATTTCGAAGCGGTTCGGGAAGCTGAGCGACGACTCGTCAAAGCAGAGGCGTGGGAGACTAAACCGAAGCCGCAAGTAAACGCTAAACAGCCGCGAGATGAGACGGACAGCAAACGAATTGTGGAATGCATGCGTTTGATGTACGACGTTATCCATCTGGCCCTCGAAACAGATTCGACGCGTTTTGCAACCTACAACATTGCTGGGATGAACGCCGTTCCAGTGATTCCGGGAGTCGACACCGACTATCACAATTTGTCACACCATGGCCAAGATCCGGGCAAGATCGCACAACTGACCATCGTCGAGTCGGCGTTGATCCAGGAATTTCATGAGTTCTTAAGAAAGTTAAAAAATAGTTCAGAACCTGACGGGACGTTGCTCGATTCTACGATGGTGTTGTTCGGATCAAACCTCGGAAATGCGAGCAGTCACGACACCAAAAACATGCCCATCCTTCTCGCCGGTGGTGGCTTTCGCCATGGACAGCACTTGGCGTTCGATCGCAACAACAATTATCCGCTGCCGAAGCTATTTGTATCGATGTTGCAGCGATTGGGAATGGAAACCGACACGTTTGGCACCGGATCGGGGACAATGGCCGGGCTTGAGATGTCAGGCTGATCTGGATGGAACACTCGAACCGGAATCACCGTTCGGCTCCTGTCCGATTTGCTGAAGCGGATCCACCGTTTTTTGCGACCATCGCTTGACCGGTTGCGTAAACTACTCAATGGTGGCGGCGACGACTGCGGATTTCGCAAAATCTGTCGTCATCAGGATGTGGAAACCGTCACAGGCGCAAATTTATTCACCTGGCAATTCCATTCCGCGCACTGTCTGGTTGCGGTGCCTGACCGGCGTTAGAGTCAAGATTGTCGGCAATCCTTTGCCGTGCATCTTCCCTGACCGTTGCCATCCGGTATAGTCTTTTTGCACGAATCTTTTCACCTGGGGCGTCAGCTTTCGATTTTCGGCCGAATGGATTGATCGGAAACATCAACCAGATCGGTTTCACTCCGCTGAAAATCAGTGCATTTCGAGCGCCCTTTTACACTGGTCAACTGATTGGGAGGAGGCTTCTTTTCACCTTTTTCAAACCTGTTCCACAAGTGCAATGTACAAATTCGAGCGGGAATCCAATTTCCGCTCGACACTGAAAGCAACGCGAATTTCGCGTCAGCACACCAAACATCCAGCTTTTTCTATTGTTGGATCAGCAGCTAATCATCAACCCGTTTTAACTTCCAAGACAGCTATCCGAAGAGGCAAGCAAGATGAAGTACCATTGTTTCCGCGCCATGCAATTCATGGCGTTGGCGATCACGGTTTTCAGCATGACGTGCGCAACCGCACAGGACTCCAAACGTCCCAACATTGTAATCATTTGGGGTGACGATGTTGGCCGCGCCAATATCAGTGCCTACACACACGGAATGATGGGATACCAGACTCCCAACATCGATCGCGTGGCGCGTGAGGGCATGATGTTTACGGACTACTATGCCGAGCAAAGTTGTACGGCGGGTCGTGCATCGTTCATCATGGGCCAACACGGCATGAGGACTGGATTGACCAAAGTAGGTTTACCGGGTGCCGCACTGGGAATGCAAGTTGAAGACCCGACGATCGCAGGACTATTGAAACCACTGGGCTATGCCACCGGTCAATTCGGCAAGAATCACTTGGGCGACCGCAACGAAATGCTGCCGACCAATCATGGATTTGATGAATTCTACGGCAACCTGTATCACCTAAATGCAGAAGAGGAACCGGAGCATCCCGATTATCCGAAGGATCCCGAGTTCCGCAAGAAGTATGGACCGCGCGGTGTCTTGCACTCGTTCTCCGATGGCAGAATCGACGACACCGGACCGCTGACCCGCAAACGCATGGAAACGATTGACGACGATGTTGCCGATCGCGCCGCCGATTTCATGGAGCGTCAAACGAAGGCGAACAAGCCGTTTTTTGTGTGGGTTAATTTCACACACATGCACTTTCGCACGCATGTCAAACCGGAAAGTCGAGGACAATCCGGACGCTGGATGAGCGAATACGCCGATGCGATGATTGATCATGACAAGAACGTCGGAACGGTGTTGGACAAAATTGACGCCTTGGGCATCGGCGACAACACGTTTGTGATGTACAGCACCGACAACGGTCCGCACATGAACAGTTGGCCTGATGCGGCGATGACCCCCTTCCGCAACGAAAAGAATTCAAACTGGGAAGGCGCCTATCGTGTGCCGGCGATGGTTCGTTTCCCTGGCAAAATCAAAGCCGGATCCATCTCCAACGAAATCATTTCGCACCTGGACTGGTTGCCCACGATCCTGGCGATGGCGGGCGAACCGGAGATCAAGGAAAAGCTACTGAAGGGCCACAAAGCGATCGGCCGCGACTACAAGGTGCACTTGGATGGATACAACTTCCTGCCGTATTTGACAGGGAAAGAGGAAAAGGGACCTCGAGAGTCATTCATCTACTGCAACGACGATCAGCAATTGACAGCGTTGCGGTTCGACAACTGGAAGCTCGTGTTCATGGAACAACGTGTCGCCGGCACGCTTCAAGTCTGGGCCGAACCATTTATCTCGTTGCGATTGCCCAAGATGTTTAATCTGAGAATCGATCCTTTCGAACGCGCCGACATCACCTCCAATACTTACTACGACTGGCTGATTGATCACGCATTTTTGCTGGTCCCTGCGCAAGACTATGTCGGAAAGTTCTTGATGAGTTTCAAAGAGTTCCCGCCGCGTCAAAAAGCAGCCAGCTTCAACCTTGATGAAGTCATGAAAAAACTGCAGGAAAGCGGCGGAAGTAAGTAACGTTGCGGTGATAAAACGCGATGCGGTCAAAATTTCATCAACCGCATCGCGTCGGCGGACGTGAAAATGCACAAAAATCACCTGCTTCGCCAAACAGGACGCCCCCCCCAACACAGACAACGGGCGTTGAAGTCTGGCCGTTTCCCCTCAAACAGTCACCATTTTGCTGTGATTAAAGATCATTCGCTGCGATTCATCGCCATCTGAAAGAACTTAAGCAGCGTTGTGCAAACAGCGATCTACGTTTATTGAAACCGTTTTTGAAACGTTTCAATACATAGATAACGATGGGGCAATGGCTGATGTCGACAGCATCGACGAAAGACAATCCGATTCGGGCGTTCCTTTATAACAATTCGATGTTCTTGGTGCTCGGCTCGCTCGCAGCGTTGCTTTGGGCCAATGCCGATGGATTGTTTTCGGGACATTCCTACCACAATTTTGTGCACGTCAACTTGTGGCCGGCGTCCGGGCACGGTGATCACGGCGGACATGGGCTGACATTCCACTTTGTGGTCAACGACATTTTAATGGCGTTGTTTTTTGCAATTGCCGCGAAAGAAGTTTGGGAGTCGATCTTACCGGGCGGTGCGCTTTCCAATTTGCGAACCGCAGCCACACCACTATTGGCAACGGCCGGCGGTGTCGTCGGACCATCCATCGTTTACCTGATCGGCACGGTTGTTGTCGGCCAGTATTCTGAGCTGGGCAACGGTTGGGCAATCCCGTGTGCGACCGACATCGCGTTCAGTTATTTGATCGCCCGATTGATCTTTGGTAACGGCCACCCGGCGATTTCGTTTCTGTTGCTACTTGCGATTGCCGACGATGCGGTCGGACTGGCAATCCTGGCGGTGTTTTATCCGTCCAGCGAAGTCAACCTGATGTGGCTTGGATTGACCGCTGTGGCCGTCGCCACCGGCTTAGGATTTAATCGCAGCGGCGTAAAGAACTTTTGGTGGTATCTGGCGATACCCGGCGTCATGAGCTGGATATCGTTCTACATGGCTGGAATCCATGCGGCACTTGGCCTGGTCCCCATCATCGCAACACTTCCGCATGCAAAATCCGACGCCGGTCTGTTTGCGGAAACTGGGGAAGAAACCGACACACTGAACCAATTCGAACACTGGTGGAAAGAACCCGTGGAATTGATCCTCGGTCTCTTTGCGCTGGTCAATGCAGGCGTCGTTCTGTCCAGTTTTGGCGCCGGAACGTGGCTGGTCACGTTTGGATTGTTCATCGGCAAGCCGGTGGGAATTCTGGCGTTCAGTTACTTTGCGGTGAAGGTTTTAAAGTTGGAATTACCCGGCGGTATGAACTTGAAACATGTTGCCGTTATCGGTTGCATTGCCAGTCTGGGATTCACCGTTGCACTTTTTGTTTCCACGGCTGCGTTCCCGGATCCCGGTCCGGTGCAAGACTCCGTCAAGATGGGTGCGCTGCTCAGCTTCCTCGCTCCGGTATCGGCCCTGACGGCCGCCTGGATGCTTGGGATTCGCCCAGCGTTCTTAGGTGGCAAACGCTAGGGCTCCGTTCCATTTGTTTTTCAGGGTTGAGAGAAACATGAACTGGCGGACTTCCAATCCGCCAAAAAACCGACCTTGGTCGACGGACCGGAAATCCGTCGTACCCTAAAAACGAATTGCAACAATGCACTGGTATTTAATTGCGGTTTCTGCCTACTAAATTGCGTTCCGCATTCGGTTGACGAAGTTCAAGATCTCGGCGACCGCCTGATACAACTCGAACGGGATTGATTTTCCGATCTCGACATTTTTGAAAAGGAACCTGGCGACCGGTTTTCGTTCGACGACCGGTACGCCGCTTTCTTTTGCGATTTCAATGATTTTCTTCGCCACAAAATCAGCTCCCTTGGCGACCACGATTGGGGCGTCCATTTTGTCACGGTCATATTGAATCGCAACGGCAAAGTGTGTCGGGTTGGTGATCACCACCGAGGCGTTTGGAACGTCGGCAAGCATTCGCTTGCGTCCCATTTCGGCCTGCAACTGCTTGATTCTCGCTCGCACCATTGGGTCGCCTTCGCTTGATTTGTTCTCCTCCTTGATGTCTTGGCGACTCATCTTCATGTCTTCCAGGTGTTTCCATTTTTGGAAACCCAAATCAATCATTCCGATAAAGGTGATCGTGGCGGCGATCGCCAAGGCACAATGGATAAGCAACCCTCCGAGGAAGAACAGCAGTTCTTGGATGGAACCGAACCCGGAGGTAGCGATCTGATCGAACTTGGATTGTCCCACAAAGATAGCGATCCCGACGATGACGACGGCCTTCGCCATTGAAAGAGCACCGCGGACGGCACTTTGCATCGAGAAGATTTTCTGGAACCCTTTGATCACGCTCAACTTGTCAAATTTCAATTCAAGCGGCTTGAAACTCAGATTGAAGTTTGTTTGTAGCAATCCGGTGGCAGCCGCAAGGATTCCAAGTGGTGCGACGACCGCCATCACCGCACCGCCGATCCGCAGTGTTTCATCGATGAATGCCCTGACCAACATACGGGGGTCAACGACGACTTCATCGAACGTCGTCAAGCGATCTTCGATCGACCCGGTCAGTGTTCCGAAGAACCATGTCCCATACGACCAGTAGAAAAACGCGGTGGTCGCCAAAATAACGCCGCCGACCAGTTCGGCGCTGAAACCGATTTGCCCGTCCTCGCGCGCCTTCCGCAGTCGCTGAGGTGTTGCTTCCTCTGTTCTTTGATCGCGTTCGGTTTGCTCCGCCATCGATTATCCCGCCAGTGATTGCATCAGGAGTTCGACGTCTTCTTGAACGCGATAAAAATAGATTTCGATGGCTCCGAACAAGATCGGGCAAAACAGGAACATCAAAAGTCCTCCCAGGCCGACGCGGATCGACATCCCGACGGAGAACAGGTTCAGGGCAGGTGCGGCACGATTCAGGAATGCCAAAACAAGGGTCACCAGCATCAGCAACACCATCAGCGGTGCGACGATCAACAGCCCATAGTCGCTCGTCCGATTGAACGCCGTGACCAGTTCTTCGGTCGGCAGATCGACCAAACCGATGCGAGTCAACGTCTGATTGAAAGACAAATGAATCGACACAATAACGAAATGGTGCAGGTTGAGCGCAAAGAAGATCATCATCGAAAAAGACTCAAAGACACGCGAAACCAATGTTGATGAATCTTGGCTTCCCGGATCACTGATCGATGCCAGCGACAACCCCAATTCCTGCGCAACGTACGAACCGGCGATTCGGGCAGGCCAAAAGAACAAGCCTAGTACCAGACTCAACAGAATCCCGATGCAGATTTCCTTGATCACAAGAAACAGAAACAGAAAGCTGCCGATTTGGTCAAACGAAAGACTGGGCAAGACGTTTTTCGCGTCAGCGAGCCAGAAGATTGAAAGCGCGGTCGCCAATCCCGCTTTGACCTGATTTGGCAATTGCTTTTTACTAAACAGCGGAAAGAACGCCACGAAGACTGAAACGCGAGCCAATACCAAGACAAACAGCACGACATCGTCGATCATTTCACCAGCTCGACCATGTGAGTCAACAATCCAAGCGTGTAATTCTGGAGCGTTGTCAGATACCAATTGGACATGAAGATCAGGATAAAGACCACGCAAATGATCCGGGGCGCAAACGATAGTGTTTGCTCCTGGACACTGGTGACCGTTTGACCGATGCTGATCAACAGTCCGACGACCAAGCTGACCGCAACCACAGGCGCTGTCAGCAACAACGCCATTGCAAAAAACTCTCGACCGATTAAGACGACGTCTTCGATTTCCATCCTTGGCCCCGATTGTAAGTTCGCTACTTCTTTGCGCTGTTAGTCAATGCTTCGATCAGTTGATCTACCAGAATGGGATC
>JAGQPO010000249.1 GCA_020426665.1 Planctomycetales bacterium | reverse complement strand
ACAAGTGGCCGCCGGTCAACAACGCGATCAAAACTCGCTCGACAACCTCGCCCTGGCCGACCACCGTCTTGCCAACCTGGTCAATGACCGCTTTGGCGAACGGCGCAACGGGTGCAAATTCATCGGAGGGAGGGACCTGTGATTCCGATGACGGTTCAACAATTGTGTTAGACATGATGCAGCTGGTTTTCTGTCGGAAGCGTGGCCGGTCAAAGCGTTACCACTGGCGATCAATACGCGTGAAACAAACAAGACGCGTGAAACAAAGCGGACGAAACAGTTCGGCTCGCGTGAAGCCCTAACCCGCCTGTTCGGACAACAGCATATTCAACGCGTTGCCGAGTTGCTCAAGTTTCAACCCGGTTGCCCGGATTCGTCCGTTGCGGTCGATGACGACGGTGACCGGCGCGACTCGTACGTGGTAGCTCTGCGCCGTTCGCCCGGCCTCGCGAGGCGGAATCGCCGGCTCGTTTGCAGCGGGGGCGTCCTGGTTCGAATCATCTCCAGCCGCCTGGACCTTTTCGGCCGCCGCGTCCAGCGCCATGGCAATTTGCAAATCCGACTGTGCCGCAAACGCCTGCGCCGCATTCCAATCGCTTTGATGATCACAGACTACGACAAATGCGACGCCCTGTGGCGAGTATTTCGCTGCCGTCTCGTTAATCGCTTTAATCTGCATCTTGGTGATCGCCATTCCCGGTCGCGTGAAATGCAACACGCGGACAACTCCGTCCAACTCCGCTTCGCCCAGCCCTTCGGGAGCGGCTGCCGCTACGCGAGCGTTTTCCGATTCGATAGCCTCGACGTTGCTTTCGCCAGATTCACTATCGCCAGATTCACTATTTTGTGAGTCGGCGGCGACTTGCCTATCAACGTTGCTCGCTTTGTCGTTACTTTCTTTGTCGTCGCTTTCTCGGCCGCCGGTATTATTACCGTCAGCATCTTCTTTATCTTCTTTGGCGGCACTTCCATCGGGCTTCCACCATGCCATCGCGTGGATGGGTTTGGCCGGCTGACCGAGTTGTTCCTGCCACGGCTTCATGCGATCCGCACCGGTGTAGAACCAGGCACGATCGAAGGCGGCGAATCGAAGGCTTCGATTTGCAGGTCCGGATTCTTCAATCAGTTGTTCGACGATCGTTTTCACGTGGGTTGGTTTAACGCCCGCGGCGCGAACGATGCCGCTGCGGTCAATGATGATGTATGTTGGAAAGGCATTGATCCGGTAGGCTTCGGCGGTTTCCCCGGTGTCCAAGACGACCGGATAATTGATGCCGCGATCTTTCACCATTTGTGGCGCCTTGTCCCATCCAGACGTCTCCGAATGCATTCCGATAAACACCAAATCGTCCGGATGCGCGTTTACCAGTTCAATGTTCTTGGGGATCGACGCGACACATGGACCGCACCATGTCGCCCAGAAGTCCAGCACGACGACTTTGCCTTGACAGGCATCCAAGGTGGTGGATTCGCCGATCCAAATGTCGGTCGACAGCTCGATCGCAGGGCTGCCTTCCAAATTCGATCGCATCGTTTCCATTCCATCGAAAAACCAATCCTCGGGAAATTGGGAATCCGCTGCCGGAAGTGATGCGGTGCCGATCGCGGTGATCACGGCAACGATCAATATTTGCAGCGGAAAGGTGAAACTTCTCCCTCCCGCGGTTCGCTGCCGACTGGCATGGCCCGAAGGTTTGGCCCTTTGACGACGGGGCATGGAACCTGGGGGCCGGAAAAGGAGGTTCATGATTCATTCCCAATGAATAAAAGTCGGGGAAAACGCAAACGCGAAGAATGACGACTCAGCGACAATCTTAAACGATTGGGTCGTCGCCGACACGAATCGAATTGTCCAGGAGAGCAACAAAATCGATTAGCGAAGCGTTTCCCGTTCTTTTGCGGCCGCCCCGACTTAACAGCTGCGTTTCAAACGCTTTCGTTCGCGGCGGTTTGCCTGGGTTTTCCCAATGCAATCTGAAACACCTCTGGCCGGCGTAAACCGAGTGCAACCCACATCAAAACCCCAATGATGATGGGGAAATAGAAAGGTTCGCCGACGCGGACATGAGTCGCCGTGGCGCCGCCGAGATAGGCCGTGACCAGGATCGCCCCGATAAATGACGTGCGAGGAATCACGAACAACACGGTGACGGCGACTTCGAGGATTCCGATTTTCAACATCAGTCCTTCATCCCAGCCCAAATTGGAAAACATTTCCGACTTGCCTTCCCACTCGGTGAATTTCCCCATCGCACTCGCGCCGGCAAGGAACAGTGCAATCAGCGCACTCAATATCCACCCAGCCACGACCATTTTCTTCGATCCATTCATCATTCATTCTCCATTTGTTTGCTGTATCGTTCCAGGTAGTCCGGGCAATTCCACGATCGGACGAATTTCTGTCGTTCCACGTCTGGTGCCCGGTATTTGCGACGCGATCTCGATCGCGTCGTCAAGATTGTCGACGTCGATCAAGAAATACCCCGCCAATTGCTCCTTCGTCTCCGCGTACGGACCGTCGGAGACCGTCCGGTTGCCGTCGCGGACTCTAACGCAGGTCGCCGTTGATGCCGGATGAAGCGGAGCCGCGTTCAAGTACTGTCCTTTTGCGTTCAGCTCGTGGCACACCCTAACCGATTCGTCGCGAGCCGCATCGAGCTCATCAGCATGCCAGGCGTCCTCTTTCGAGTAAATCAACAATATGTACTTCACTGGGCTACCGTCCTGTGTGGCTCTCGTTCATTGCCGTTCTCAGAGTTGTCGAACTGCGATAACCGGAATCGACAGATTACGAATAATTTCTTGAAACTTACCAGACTACCAGGCTATTGATGCATTCCGCCATCGCGATCATCCAACACACGACCTGAAGCGATTCCATTGTCAACCGACCAACCGAGATGCCTTCGCTTCCTGCCGGACGAGCCGGCGAGGGGAGCCGATCTTCGTGACCGGCGTTTTTAATTGCAAAACATTCGCCCATGTCGGGCAAGCCGACATGGGGCGTAGACGCAGCAGGCGGTCCCCTGCTGGCTTGTCCAGCAGGAACCAATGTTTGGTCGTTAGGACCATCGCCCGCCTATACCGTCTCCCTGGTTGGATTGCCCTACACCGAGCCAGCAAAGAAGCACTCGCAATCGCAGGTTGACCAGAAAAACGGAAACGGCTTATCAAATGAACGTTGTAATTAAGAAGCTATTTATGAGTGACGATTCGACTAAGAAATGGCAGGATCGACGATCAGAGCGGAACCGGTAACAATTACAAAAAGGGTTCTGTGACAGGAAAATCCTCCTTTTTGACGATGGATCAGTGGTGATGACGAAACATTATTTCCAATTGGTCGATGGCAAGGCGGCAAAGTATTGGCATATCGATTTGTCCAAGAATTCACACGTGGCGCACTACGGCCGGATTGGATCACAGGGACAAACAACGACGAAAACATTCGTTGATGCCAAGACGGCCAAAACGGACTGTGAGAAATTGATCCGGCAAAAGTTGAACAAGGGCTACGTTGCCGTGACAGCCAAGGTCGCAGCCGAGCATACCAAGGTGCCGAAGACCAAAACCGCCACGAAGAATAAAACGGCAACCCAAAAGGTAGCGTCAACGAAGAAGAAAGCTGCAACGCAGAAGAAAGCTGCAACGAAACAGGTCGTGGCAAAGAAAGCTACACCTGCGAAAGGAACCACGATCAAGCTTGACGTCCTGGACGTCTTGAAATCGCTGCGGAAGAAGGCCAGCGGGTACGACCAGAATCAACTGGGGCAAATGATCAAGTCCGGCCATCCCAAGGTGGACACGGCGGAACTGTTTCGCTTGGCCGGCAAGTGGAATGCGGTCGATGTAGTGAAGAAGCTCGTCGACGCCCACTTCGACTTCAACGCCGCGGGCAATAACGGGAAGTTCTATACGGCTGACCCGACGATCACAAAACTGGTGATCGATGCCGGCTTTGACGTCAAGCAGCATGGGCACGCTTGGATCGCAACCGCCGCGTCTCAGGGCAAGCCCCGCGTCGTCGAATTGCTGCTCGCCGCCGGAGCGTGTCCGAATCATTTCGAAAGTGGATATGGTTGGACGCTCGACAACGCGATCAACGAAGGCCGCACCGAAGTCGTTAAATTGTTGGTTGATGCAGGCGCGGATCCGGTGAATCCTTCGCAAAAAGGCGAACCGTCACCAATCAGCTTGGCGGCCCAAAACGGCAAGCTGGAACTTGTTGATTTTCTACTCCAGGCCGGCGCCGATCCAAACATCCAATCCGACAATGGATTTGACGCGCTGATGGAAGCGTCACGCGTCAAGGGAGCAGCACAACCGGAAATCGTCCGGCGGCTTCTGAGCGCCGGCGCAGATTACTTTCATGCATCGAAGGTTGGGTGGACGGCGCTGATGTGCGCAGCCCAATTCGGAAGTTCAGACGTCATTCAAGTCTTGGTGGAACATGGAGCGGACGTGAATTGGGTTACCGAAGCTGGCACGGCATTGACGTCGGCGGCGAAGAACAATCGCGCGGACAATGCAAAGTTATTGCTGAAACTGGGAGCGGATCCATTGCTTAGTTGCCCCGCAACAGCACCTGAGGACTATCGTGGCAAGAACGCTTTGGAAGTCGCACAGCTTCACAAGTCGCGCGACGTGATTTCTCTGTTAGAATCCGCAGCGGGTAAAGGTGCGATCGCTGGTGCGAAGGTCGGCGACAAAAAGAAATCTGCCGCGTCATCTAGCGTTCGTAAGACGACGACGATCGCCAAGAGTTGGAAGCGAATCGAAGCTTGGTTGTCCGCAAATGACCCCGATCGCCTGAAATCGCTTGGCAAACCCGTTAAACCCGATCAGTTTTCGAAGCTGGAAAAAACAATCGGCTGCAAACTGCCCGTCGAAGTCAAACAGTTGTATCAAGTTCACGATGGACAAAGTTATCAATCGTTCTTGATCGAATTGCCGGACGGCGGAGACTACTTCTTGCTGCCCACCAAAGAGGTCATCCGGGAATGGAAAACGTGGAAGGACCTGGTCGACAACGGCGAGTTCGATGGCTTGGAGAGCAATCCCGAAAAAGGGATTCGAGGCGACCAATGGTTCAACCCTAAATGGATACCGATCTTCGCTAACGGAGGCGGCGATTCCTACTGTGTCGATCTTGATCCTGCCAAGGGAGGCAAGAAGGGCCAAGTCATCAGCATGAACCACGACAACAAGGATCGATCGTTGATCGCTGATTCGCTGACGGCCTTACTGAGCCAACTTGCTGACCAACTGGAGCAACGCTGATTCACCTCCCATTGGATTGCCGTTTCGGGCTGTCAAAGTACTCTTCAGCCGCCGTAACGTAATTCCAGCAATCCACGAAAATCGCCTCTTTAAGCGCCGATGAATCAAATTACCATCAAATTCAAAATCTCCCCTTAACAATGACCGAGCCGCATCCGAGATGCCCCGAATGATCAACAGAATCCGCAGTCGCCGTTCACGTAAACAAGCTGTTTGGAGTCTCAGTTCTCTCGAGGATCGCGTGATGTTGGCCGCGGATTGCGGAGCGGCGATCGGTGCGACTTCAAGCGGTGATGTGGCACGCGAGATCAGGTCGGAAACCGGGACGCCACAGGATGTCGCGGCAGCTTCGATGGCAAGGATCGTGTTTATCGACTCCGCGGTCGACTCGATCGCACAGTTGGCCGATGGATTGGCACAAGGCCACGAATTGGTTTTGCTCCAGCCCGGAGTCGACGCTCTACAGCAGATCACCGAAACGCTTTCAAGCCGGTCGAATGTTTCCAGTATTCACATCATTGCTCACGGAGCGGCTGGGCAAATTCAGCTCGGCGGACGCCAGGTTGACCTTGGTGTGATCCAAGCCAATCAAGCTCAAGTCGCGAGTTGGAAGCACGCGTTGACCGCCGATGCAGACATCCTGATCTATGGATGCGAAACCGGCGCGGAAGCCGGCGGATTAGCACTGATTCAACGAATTGCCGAGCTCACCGGCGCTGACGTTGCGGCTTCAACGAATCAGACGGGATCGGGTTCCGGTGCAAGCGGGGACGCGGACTGGGTGCTTGAACGACGCATAGGAGTCATTGAATCCGACTTGGCGCTCAGTGAACAATCACGAAATGCCTACCGAGCGTTTTTGCCAATCACCGTCCGCGCCGCCGGGTCGACGGGCCAGGAACAGATGTTGGTTCAGATCGACGGTGAGACGGTTGCGACATACGACAACGTAGGGACAACGTTCCAAGACTTTTCAATTGCAATCGACGGAGTCGACGCAGACCAGGTACGAGTTGTTTTTACGAACGACTTGTATCAGCCGGAAATCGGCATCGACCGAAACCTGCGAGTCGACAAAATAACGATCGACGGTGTGATTTACGAGACCGAGGCGCCCGAAGTTTATTCGACCGGGACTTGGCTGCCCGCCGACGGAATCGTGCCCGGCTATCGCCAGTCACACACGCTGCACACCAACGGCTACTTTCAGTATGCAGGAACAACTCCGCCTCCCGTCGGCGGCGACCCGAATTTATTGGTCATCAATGAGATTCACTACAACCCCGGCCCCGACCTTGACGGTGATGCCGAGTTTCTGGAACTTTACAACTCCGGCGATCAGGCAGTGGACTTGGGGGGGCTCTCGTTCACCGGATTTGACCTGACGTTTGCAAGCGGCACGATCATCGGTGCCGGACAGTACGCGATCGTTGCTCCTTCGATCGCGCTTGCCGAATCGACTTGGGGAGTCACGCCGATCGCGGAGTTTACCGGCGGAGGTCTTAGTGGGGGCGGCGAGTTGATTCAATTACTGGCCGCCGACGGCAGCGTGATCGACCAGGTCGACTATTTGGACGAAGCACCCTGGACGCCCCTTCCCGACGGAAATGGGCCATCATTGGAATTGATCGATTGGGCGTTGGATAATTCGTTGGCAACTCATTGGGCGTCGTCCATCGGCGACCCAACGCCGGCTGCCGAAAACTCGGTCTACGGCACGGAACCTGTCGCTCCGATCACGGACATTATCGTGACGCCCGGCGAGGTGCTGCCGGACCAAGACTTTACAATCAGTGCAACGATCTCAGGTGCGACTACGGCAAACCTGATCTACGTCGTTGGCTTTGGCGAAGAGCAAAGCATCGCCATGACCAGCTCGGTGGCCGACGTTTGGGAAGCGGTTGTTCCCGGCGCGGATGCCGGCGCGTTGATTCGCTACCGAATTGAATCGGACGTCGCGGTCGCGCCGTTCGACGACACGATCAACTATTTTGGAATCGTGGTCTCTCCTACCGATATCGTCGGAAATGACCTCCCTCTATTCCAGTTCTTCGTTGATGAAACGCAGTTTACCGAACTAACCACAACAGACTTGGCGTTGACCGACACGACCATCCCCGCCGTTGTCTACTTCGACGGAAAAGTCATCGATAACGCGACCGTGCGAGTCCGCGGCGGAGTCTATTCACGTACTTTTTACGCCAAAAAGAGTTTGAAGTTCGAGTTGCCAAAGGGTTACACGATCGACATCGGCGACGAGGGAGAGTACTTGGTCGACGAATTCGCGATTCAAGCCGACTTCGGAGATTGGTCTCAAGTTACACCGGACATTGCTTGGGATGTGTTCAACGCCGAAACCGATTCGCTGGAGAGTTCGTTCTTTGTCCGCGCGGAAATCAACGGCGACTTTCACGGCATTTTTCGTTACCAAAATCTCTATGATGGGGCGTATCGCGACGCCAACGGAATTTCGGACGATGACGAATTCTTTAAAGCCGGCGAGGGCGGATTTGGCGACGATCTAAGTTTTGACAAGAAGTCACCTGACGATGGCGACCTGACACGATTGGCTGAACTCAACAGCGTTTTGATCCAACCGAAGTCCGCGGCCAAGACCGCCTACTTGTACGAAAACGTTGACATCGCCAATGTCGTCAATCACATGGCACTATCTGTATTCATGCGACACGACGACCAAAGCGGCCAGAACTTTTACATGCTGCGTAATTCGGAAACCGGGTTGTGGTCGATTGTGGAATGGGACTTGGATCGCACCTTCGTCGTGCCCGCCGACGGCGACGGCGGATCATTTACAACGCCTACTCCGATCCACAACGAGTTATTGGACTCGGTGTTCGAAGTCCCCGAGTTCCAAGAAATGTACTGGCGTCGGTTACAGACTATCGTCGACAAGTACTTGGCTGATGACTCTCTGGTGAATCGCCACAATGAATTGATCGAACAAATCGGTGCAGCGAATTCGGCTGAGGAGTTTGCCAAGTGGGGACGCAACGACATCTATGCCAATCGCTTCTGGGCCGACGAGTTTGCCGACGCAATCGATCTTCGTCGTGATGCGTTCGCGGCCGAAACGCGATTGCCCGGTACCGCGACGGGCGAAAACAACATTGTCATCAACGAACTTCACTACAATCCGCTGGACGGCGATGCCGAGTTCTTGGAACTGTATAACGCAGGCACCGAGTCGGTGGATTTGTCAGGCGGGAAGATCGATGCGGCCGGCTTGGAAATCGGTTTCGGCACGGTCTTGTTGCCGGGCCAATACGTTGTGTTCTCGGATAACTATGAGCAATTCAAACAACAATCGGTCGGAAACATCTTCTTCGGTGGGCAATACTCCGGAGGTCTGAAGGGCAGCGGTGAATTGGTCGAATTGGTCGACGCCGATGGGAATCTGATCGATTCGGTCGACTACTCCGATAGCGACCCTTGGCCGACACAGCCCGATGGCAATGGGTTTTCGCTATCGCTGATCAACCCGACGTTCGATAACAGCTTGGCGGAAAGTTGGAATGCGAGTGCCCAGATCAACGGAACACCCGGTGTTGCGAACGACCAGACCACCGCATTGAATTCGATTACCATTTTTGCAGCCGGGGTCACGGGTGACGAAATCATCACACTGGATGTCGCCGGCCAGCAGGTCGCAACGTTCAAGCTGGCGGACTACGGCGGAAAACCCGGAGACCTCCAAAATCGCAGTTTCGTCGAACTAAATTGGAGTTCGAACGATCCGATTGAATTGATCGATGTTCGAGTCAGCTTCGTCAATGATCTTTACGATCCCGAAAACGGTATCGATTTAAATGTGGCGATTGATGCGGTCGAAATCGCGGGTGTGTTTTATGAAACCGAAGCCCCCGATGTCTATTCTACCGGAACCTATGTGCCCGGCGAAGGAATTGTGCCGGGGTTCCGTGAGAGTGAGATATTGCACAGCAACGGCTATTTCCAGTTTGCGATTGACCTGACCAATGAATCCCCTGTCGCGGTCGACGATTTCGTAACCACGGTCGAGGGAACCACGATTTCCGGAAACGTTTTGGAAAACGATTCAGACGCGGACTTGGATACGCTGTCCGTGATATCGAACTCTGACCCGACCGGTGGCACCGTGTCGGTCGGCGACAATGGTGATTTCGTTTACACGCCAGACTTAGGGTTCACGGGACAGGATTCATTTACGTACACCGTTTCCGACGGTAAAGGCGGTATCGCGACGGGTACGGTGTCGATCGCCGTCGACCCGATCGTCTTGATCGCTGACGGCAACGTGATTCAAATGCGCAACTTTGATTTCGACGACAGTTTCCTGTCGTCCGTCGGCGGTCGCGTACGAACATCGACGACGAACGATTCTGCAACGCACTGGGAACTCATCTACGTGGGTGACGGAGATTTCAAGTTGCGAAACGTAGCATCGGGTGCCTACCTGGACGGTGATCTTTCCGGGATCGACACCGCATTGCAGACCGATGAGCCGGGAACGAATTGGAGGTTCATTGAATATGCGAGCGGGCACTATTACCTGCTCAATTCGCTGTTCAACGGATATATCGATGCGAGCGGCAGCAACACGGGAGTCATCTACGACCCGGGGATCCTTGACCCGGACGACGTTTGGATAATCACCCTGGTCTAAGACCGATTCACTTCGGCGCCGCGCCAATCTTTACCGCCACGTTCTTTCGGAATGATCTCTGTATCCGAAGATCCGTGGCGGTTGATGCGGCCGGCGATCGATGAATCGGTTAAGCCCCATGGTCGGGACGGTCCAGGACGCAATCCGGATTGGCCAGCTTCGGAATCGGCGCGTTGGTTTCCTTTTGCCAGGCATCCAGCTCCGCACGCAATTCGCCTGCAAGCTGCGGCATCTTCACGGCGAGGTTATTTTGCTCTCCCGGATCGTCCTTCAGGTTGTACAGGGCAATTGAATCATCTTCGTGAAATTCAATCAGCTTCCAATCGCCTTTTCGCAAACTCGTTGATGGGAATCCACGCCATGAATACGTCTTTCCACCAGGCACGTCGATGGTCAAACCTTTGCCTTGAAGATACAACGGGTAATGCCAAAAAAGACTGCGTTCGGCGATCGGCTGCCCCATCATCAGCGGGCTGATGTCCACGCCGTCAACGGGCTGTGTCGTCGGAAGTTTGCAGCCGGCAAGTTTGGCGAACGTGGGCAGAAAGTCGACGCTGGTAATCGGAGTCTCACAGACGCTCTCGGATTGAATGGTTCCCGGCCAACGCATGCAGGCGGGCACCCTGACGCCGGCCTCGAACAGCGAACCTTTTTGCCCGCGAAGTGGATCCAACTGCGACACATTCGGCAGCCCTCCGTTATCGCTGGTGAAAACAATCAACGTATTCTTTCCGATACCTAATTCGTCCACCTTCCCGACGACTCGACCCACCGATTGATCAACGGCTTCGATCATCGCCGCGTAGGTCGGGTCAAAGTTCTCGCGTTTCTCTTTTGGGAGTTGATCAAGCTTTGTCTGATAACGTTTGGTGACTTCTTTGCGAGCCCTGTGTGGCACGTGCACGTCCCAGTGGGTCAGGTACAGGAAGAACGGACCGTCGCGATTGTCTTCGATGAATTTGACGGCACGATCCGTCAACTGCTCAGCCACATTGATGTTCCCATAGAAACTGC
>JAGQPO010000248.1 GCA_020426665.1 Planctomycetales bacterium | reverse complement strand
AATTCGCGCATCCCGACGGCGCGAATGATCGCGCCGAAACGGCGGCTCTGGTCAAATTGAAATGGGTCACAGCCAGCGGCGTGGTCACCGACCAAACGATTTCCTCGCTGACGTTCAGTCGCAACGATGCGGTGGATTGGTACGTCATCCCATCACCTCTGGCCGTCAATGCGTACGGGGATTTTTCCAAATCGCGTCTGTCTTCAGGCAATGTTGATGTGGCCGATGAAGCCGGTAACCGACTTCCGTTTCTGCTCTTCGCCGGACGTGATCTTGGATCCGACGGTCAGCAGCGGATTGTTCCCGTCGAGACGTACAACGGCGTACCGGACTACTATTTGATTCAAGTCGATAACCCGAATGTCGGATCGGCCAAAGAGTTTGGGTACCAGATTGATTTGCGACATGTCGGCACGACCACGTTAGTCGACGCGACAAAGCCTGATGGTCTGATTTCCGATCTTTCCGGAAATGCAACGCCGACAATGATCCCACTTGGAGACATTGACGGTGATGGCTGGGAGGATTTTATCAGCTCGGTGCGCAGCGAAGCGGCTGACTATTTGGCCACGATCACCTTTGGAGCAGCGGCGGATCTCACACCCACGTCGCCTCGTCAATTTGTCTTGCGGTTGCCCGAGAATCCGTTGCTCGAATCGCGGCAAGTCACGCGTGCCCTGATCACGCACGGAGACTTCAACGGTGACTCGATTCAGGACATCGTGGTTGGTCTGTCGGAGCCTGTCAGTGACCGTGTGAAGATCCTTTACGGGCGGCCGGATGCATTCGCATTGTTGAGCAAAAAGATTATCCCGAACGTTTTGAGCGAAGGCGATTTCTATCTGCGATTGGATTCCCAAGATTGGCAACGTGTCAGCATCCAACACGACACGTTTGATCCGACGCAAGACATCGATGCGGCCAGCGACTCGATTCGCCTCGGCCAACATGATTTGCAGACCGGTGATCGGGTTTACTTGACTGCGGGCATCATCGGTTCCAGTGTTGCGGGATTAACGGTGGGTGACAGTTACTATGTGATCGTTGACCAAGACGATCCCACCAGAATCCAGCTGGCGGTATCGCTGGTCGACGCCAATTCCATCCCGCCAGTGCCGATCGACCTTGCCAGTGGCAGCGGGCAGATCAAGCTCGCTTTGGAAACAGTCACCTCCCTCAATCGTGCACTTAACGCGTCCGGGTTCCCGGCGACTGCACGGGAGGTGTCGGTATCGACCAGTGGATCAGCGGTGGAAAACCGGCTGATGCTGCAAATGCAAACGGGAACGTCGCTGCAAATCAGCTACTTCGATCCTGATTTGTCGTTGTACATTACCGCTCGAACGCCCCTCGGTGAAGATCTTGGATTCACTGAAGGACAGATGAATGCCTGGCATTTGGGCGAAGCATCATTCACGGCAACGAGCAAACTGGATTCGATTCCGTTTGACGGTTCATTGATGGTTGATCCGTCCGCAGGTCGATTGACCAGTTTGGCCTCGGCTGAAATCATCTCTAACACCGGCAGTCGAGGTTGGGTCGAATTCGGCCAAGCGGACTATCAAATCGGTGATACGGCAACGATCCGATTGCGAGATCGCGATCTCGCCGGAATCGGGTCGGTCGATGTTGTTGTGACGTCAAGTAGTGGTGACAGCGAGACGTTGACGTTAAGCGAGACGATTTCAGGAGCGTTCAGTGGGTCGATTCCGATCGCCGCTTCTGGCGTCGCTGGCGATAACACGTTGAACACTTCGCTGGGCGATGTCCTTTCGGTTATCTACAGCGATGCGAACGATGGATCGGGGAACCCACTTGTGATCAGCGACGATGCGCAAGTCGTTCTCAATCTGTTGTCCAATGGGAGCTTTGAGAATGGAGGATTTAGTGAATGGACGCAAGCGATCTCCGGAAATCCTTTCCGACCTTGGTCGGTGTCGAACGCTGGCAGCGGAGGTAGTTTTGGATTAACCACGACGACGCCGGTTGACGGAACGTTCGATGTGTGGAACGGCTTTGACGGCAGCAGTAGTGGCGGAACCGAGTTTACGCTTTTCCGAGACCTCGACTTACCAACGGAGTCCCAGGTCGTACTCAGCTGGCAGGATCGCGTCCAATGGAACTTCACTGTCAATGTGAACCTCGCCACCCTGCCACGAACCCACAACGTCGAATTGCTTGACCCTGCCACCAATGAAGTGCTGGCAACTTTGTATTCGTTTACGACTGGTATCTATACGACGAATCCGACCGGGGACACGGGCTGGCTGCAGCACAACGTTGATTTATCGTCATACGCTGGAACAACGGTACGGCTGATGTTTCGGCAATCGATCCCGGAGGTTTCTACCGGCCCTGGACAATTGGAGATTGACGCTGTCAAGTTGCACGTCACGCCAGACGACAGGACTTTCGATGCTCAGGGATCGGATGCCTTGGCGCTCGGCTTTCCGGATGCGGGTGAAGGACGTGGCGGTGTTCAAGTGTTTGTCGGAGATCCGCGGGGAGCTTTCGGAGAATCGCTTTATCAGACCGATTTCACTAGTGCCACGGGGCAGGCATTCCTTCCCGGTTGGGATCTGGTTTCGACGGGCCAAGGGGTCAGCTGGTCGGTCAGCGATCGAGCCGGCAACCACGACGACAAGGCGCTGGTGTTTGCCAATCCGCTGACGGGAACCTACAGCGGAATATCGTCCGGATCAGCCGTCAGTCCAGAGATCGATTTTACATCGGTCGATCTGCAGACACCTTTTACGATTCAATTCGATTATCTGTTGGATGTGGAGGCGTTTGCGGAGTCCGATCGAGCTTCGTTGTGGGTCATCGACGCAACCGATTTGAATCAGCGCACCCTGCTGCGCGAAAAACAAATTGATCCTGCGCAGACGGGCGATGATCAATTGGTCGTTAGCAATTCGTGGCGGACGCTGTTGCTCGATGCCAAGGATCTGATTGCCGATGGAAGCCAGTCTCTGGTTGAATTATTGGCTGGTAAACGTGTGCGTCTCAGTTTCGAGTTCGACTCGGTCGATGACATCGCCAACGAAACGGCCGGCTTTGCGATCGACCGACTACGTGTCGAAACATCGGACAATTTCCGTACGGAGATGACACATCAGCTCGATGGGGCAACGGCCGATTCTCGGTTTGGGCTGGATGTTGTCGGAATCGATAGCAGCGATGACCAGGATACTCCCGGTTTCGCGATCCTGGCGAGCGGTTCGTCGCAGACGCCAGGAAGCATCGCGGTTTACTCCGTGTGGCCGAGTGATGCACCTTTCTATTCGATCAATCACAGCGAAAGCCTGGGCGATTATCAGCTCATGGCACTTGGAAATGTTGCCGGATCGGGGCGAACCGAATTGGGGCTCAGTCTGTCAGCCGACTTTGTTGAATCGTCAATTCCCTGGCTTGATGTCGGCGTTCCCGGCAATGCGGCCGACAGTTTGACCGGTTACGGAAGCGTGGACTATGCCTACAGGATGTCGCGGTTGGAAACGACGAACCGGGAATACGTCGAATTCTTAAACGCTGTCGATCCAGCCGGCATCAACGCGCGCCAGTTGTATAACCCATTGATGAAGTCGGATGCCCGCGGAGGAATCTCGAAAACAAGTTTGACGGGGGTGAGGGCCGGAACTCACTACTCGGTCAAGACCGGGATGGCGGAGATGCCGGTCAATTTTGTCAGCCTTTACGATGCGATGCGGTTCGCCAATTGGGTCTACAACGGTAAGGGGACCGGCAGTACCGAGACGGGCGCCTATGAATTGCTCGGAGGCGGACCGACGCCCACCAATAGCGCATCGATCGTGCGGTCCAGCAATGCCACCATCTTTCTCCCCTCGGAAAACGAATGGTACAAGGCAGCCTATTACCGCAATACGGGTGCGGAGGCGGTTGATGTCGGTGTGTATCACGAATTCCCGACGGCACGAGGCGCGACTCCTGTTTCGGTGGAAGTCGATGCGATCAGTGGAGCCGTGGCAAACCCCGGCGTTTCAATCGTCAACTTTGGGTCGACCGCCGATTGGAATGGCGTCAACGGAAACGTGATCGCCGTGGGGATTTCTGGATCGCTTAGCCAATTCAATATTTCCGATTTGGCTGGGAATGTCAGTGAATGGATTGAAGATCCGTCAGGCGTGTTGCGAGGTGGGGGAGCGAGTTCCAATTTGGACGACTTGCGGAGCACGTTCCGTAATGATTCGATCAGCCCGACAACGGAATCGGCCTATCAGGGAATTCGTCTAGCGTCGATCGATACCCATGGGACGTTATTGCTGAACCTGGACGGCGTTTCGCTTGGCCAGTCCGTTGGGCTGGCCGCGGTGAGTACGATGTTTGCGGACGTCGAACGGTTTTATCCCCTTGGCAATATCGATTCGTCCGGACAGCTCGACGGCTATGACGATCTCGGCTACCTGCATCTTGTGACCAGCGACAATTTCGACGGAGCTCGGCAATTTCATGCCGTTGGCAGTATTCTGTTCGGCAGCACCGAGCTTGGTGAAAGTGATCTGCTGCAGCCCGACTTGAACATTGAGTTCGCGCCGACGTCCTATCGGGCAATCCCCGGTGATGTGGATGCCCGGTTTACCGCCTTGCGCTTTTCGTCGTCGAACAGAGACTTGCTGATTCGATCGGAAGGTGCCACCGGTGAGATCGTTGTGATTCATGGACAGCCGTTGTCCGCTCAATTCGAATTGTCGGGTGAAACTCTTCGCGCCAATCCCTATCGCTACACGTTGGCGACGCCGGCTGCTAATCAGCCAAACGTTGTCACGGTATCGCCGTCGGCGTGGACGCTTGAGAATGCCGTTGCCATTGATGGAGGGCTTGCGGGCAATCAAGTCGAAAACCTTCGATCCATTGGCGACGTCAACGGCGATGGGAAGTCGGATTATTTTGTCGGGGGCCGTTCTGTTAGCTACGTCTTGTACGGCCCTCTTGACGCGAGCAACACGCTTGTCGATTTGAACGATCGCGCCGATATCGTCATCGAACACGGGCTCCCGGGCAGTCCCGGTTACCTGGGAACGCCGTTTTCAAATTTCGGCGACTTCGATGGGGATGGCAAGATTGACTTGGGACTTTACCGACAGCAGTCCGGCAACGTTGCCATCACCATTGTTTATGGTGCGGCGTTGTTGCCCCGTAACAGTCGTTTTCTATTTGATTCGACAGCGCCCAACCCATCCGGCTTCCGAGTCGAACATGGGCAATTTGATTTTGATGAACTGGCGATCGATGCTGGTTTTGTTGACTGGGACGGCGCCAGTCAACCGGGCGAGCAATTGTTCCTGACTGGTGTAACGAAAACTGTCGGTCTTGATTTTTACAATGGGCTAAGTGGCGGATACGACGAGCTATTGATTTCGCATGGCGGTGCCAACGCTTTTGGCGACCTTGATGGCGATGGGTTTGAAGATCTGACATTCAAGTCGTCGGTTGAAATCGTCACGGCACGCTTTGATGACCGCTTCAACGAACGGGGAACGTTATCGGATGATGGTCGCTTCATCGCATTTCAGTCGAATGACTCTGCTTTGCTCAGCTCGTTTGGGAGCAATGCTGACTATGCAATCTTCGTGAAGGACCTGCAATCGGGACAGATAACGTATGTTTCTCGGCGCAACGGTGCCAGCGGTACCCTGTTGAACTCAAGTTCAAACGTCCCGGCAATCTCTGGCAATGGTCGATATGTGGGTTTCACAACCAACGCTGACAATCTCGTCGACATCAACAACGGGGACAGTAATAACTATGTGTACCGCCGAGACTTGGCGAACGATGTATTGGAATTGGTGTCACGCCAATCCGATGTGAATGGCGGGAATGTGGCAAATAATTTTAATCATGAGATGCGCGACATTTCTGATGACGGCAACATCATCTTGTTCGCTTCCGACGCAACTAACTTGGGAGTCCCATCCGGCGGCACCAACCTTTATGTACGCGATATGAATGCGGGTCAAACGGAAGTGGTTGCCCTGGGAATAAACTATGGTTCGCTTTCAGGTGATGGTCGTTACGTTGTCTATTCGCCACCCGCTGGCGGCCTCTTTTTGTACGACCGGAATACGGACTCTGCAATCACAATTTTGCCGACCGGAAATTTCGTTTCGTCACTAGAAGCCGGTCCCGATGTCAGTGCTGACGGTCGGTTCGTCGTGTTTCAGTCAGATTCGCCTGCATTGGTCAATGGTGACGACAATGGTGTGAAGGATGTATTTGTCTTTGATCGGTCCCTGGGGACAACCGAACGCGCTTCGGAAGATCAATTTGGGCGTGCCTCCAATCGCCCGTCAACAACGGTCGGAATTTCCGACGACGGCAGGTATGTCGCATTCCTCAATGACGACGATCAATTTTTTGCCTTGAGTGCTGCGGGCTCGACGAATGTCTTCATCAAGGACCGCGCGACCGGCACGGTCACGCCTGTTTCGATCAAGCCCGATGGAACTCCGTCCAATGATTCCGCAGCCATGGCCATTCTGTCGGGCGACGGGCGGAGTGTATCTTTCATTTCGCGAGCGACGGATTTGTCAGAACAGTCCTTCGGCACGCTGAATCTGTTCGTTGCGCCGGCCGCGTCCGAGATTTACTACTTGCCGGGAGGGAGTTATTCAGCGGAACCATTCGGACATTCACGGCATGATCGGTTGACGTCGATCGGTAATGTCGGCGACGACGGACAGGATGATTACATCTTGTCACATACCGACCCCAGTTTTGTTAGCGATACGCGCTTGGATCTTGTCGTTGATGGTAC
>JAGQPO010000247.1 GCA_020426665.1 Planctomycetales bacterium | reverse complement strand
CGGCCAATTTCTTGAATCAAACTGAAATCCCCAAGAAACTGTCCCGGCGCTGCGGCATCTCCCGCGTCACCGGTGGCTTCCTCACGGATCGGTGTAAGTTCCGTCATCCGGGAATCAAGATCACCCGCCATCGTCGTGACCGAAAACTCAGAATTCGAAAACCACTTTTTTGTGTTTGAGTCGTGCAGTTCATCCGACGACGAATCGACACCTTCGCAATCACTTGAATCAACCGACATCCAATCACTCCCGGATAACGAGATCGCAGTTAGATTTGGACTGCACAGTATGCAATGCACCTGAATGCAATGCACCTGTGGAAATCGAGAATCAATCATATCGTTTCGCTGCGTTCTCCGGCGAATCAGATCGGGAAATCACTCGCAAATCGACAAGAAGTTCCTGTTTCGGCCCATTTCCGTCCGTCATGCCATGAATTGCGGGCCGCTTTCTTGCACGTCGTGATCTTTGCGTTCTTTTGTGGGATGATGGAGCGGCGAATGAGAATCGGATCAGATTCTTCGTCGCGACGTCGAAGGGTGTACCGTTGGAAGAGATGCAGGCTGGGCTTGACATCAAACTGGAGTGAATATGATGCATCGTGTGATTGGAATTGGTGAAATCCTATGGGATGTTTTTCCAGATGGTCCTCGGTTCGGCGGTGCGCCGGCGAATTTTTCCTGCAGCACGTCCGAACTGGCTCGAAATTCGGTCCATGTCTCGATTTTCAGTGCGGTCGGCGATGACGATCTGGGGCGACAGGCGATTGAGGCTCTTGGCACGCGCGGCGTTGACACATCGTTGATCGAAGTGAACAACCATTCGACCGGACGTGTGGATATCGAATTGGATGACACAGGAGTTGCCTCGTATCACTTCGCCGAAGACAGCGCGTGGGACCATCTGCAATTCGACGATGCAAAAAGAAATGCCGCGGCACAATGTGATGCCGTTTGCTTTGGGACGCTTGGCCAACGAAGCGACGCGTCACGCACGGCAATCCAAGCCTTTGTCAGTGCAACGCCACCATCATGCCTTCGCATTCTTGATGTCAATCTGCGTCCTCCGTTCGTCAGCGATGCGCTGATCCGGACGTCATTGCAGATCGCAAACGTTTTAAAACTGAACGACGACGAACTTCCGTACCTTGCTAAAATCAACGAGATTGGCGGCAGCGCGATCGAAGTGATGCGCGGACTTGCCGATCGATACCAACTTCGATTCGTCGCCCTGACGCGAGGATCGAAGGGGGCGATCATCCTGTCAAACGACAATGCAAGTGATCTGGCCGGCCGGCCGGTCAAGGTGGCCGACACCGTTGGTGCAGGCGACGCGTTTACGGCCGCGATGACACTGGGACTGCTGACCGGAAATGATCTGGACACGGTCAACCGAAACGCGATCGAAGTCGCATCCTACGTTTGCTCCAAACAGGGCGCGACGATGAGTTTCCCCAATCACTTACAAATCAACCCGGGACTTAAATCATGAGACTTGTGTGGAAACTGTTGGCCGCGTGCTGCGTGTTAGCGTTGCCCGCACCGTTGCCCGCTGCAGACGACTTGGTGATTGACGATTTCGAATCGGGCACCTACCAAGGGTGGACGATCACCGGCCAGGCATTCGGAGACCGGCCCGCCGATGGCACGCTGCCCAATCAAATGCAGGTCTCGGGATTTCGCGGCAAGCGGCTGGTCAACACCTACCTAGGCGGCGACGCGTCGGTGGGGACCGCAACGAGTCCCCTGTTTACGATCCAACGTTCCCATTTGGCGTTTCTTATCGGCGGCGGTCCGGATCCCGAGACCGTTGGAATCGAATTGATCGTCGACGACCGCCGCGTGCGTTCGGCAACCGGCCCGGAATCCGAAGAACTGGAATGGTCGTCGTGGGACGTCAAAGAATTTTCCGGACGCCAGGCCCGGCTGCGTATCTTTGATTCTGCGACAGGAGGCTGGGGCCACATCAATGTCGATCATCTGATCCAGACAAATGATCCGCCCGAGCGATTCGATCTGGCACACAAGGTCGCCCAGTACAGAGCGACGGCCAATTACATGGACGAATCGCTGCGGCCCCAGTTTCATTTTTCTCCCGAAATCAACTGGATGAATGATCCCAACGGGTTGGTCTATCACGATGGCGAATACCACCTGTTCTATCAATACAACCCGGCGGGCAATTCGTGGGGGCACATGAGTTGGGGGCATGCCGTCAGCGAAGACCTTGTTCATTGGAAACACCTTCCGCTAGCGATCGCCGAGGAAGACGGAATCATGGCGTTCAGCGGTTGCTGCGTCGTCGACCACCACAACACGTCAGGGTTTGGAGTGGACAACAAACCGCCGATGGTGGCCGTCTATACCGGACATGGACACGGGAAACAGGTCCAAAACATTGCCTACAGCAACGACAACGGACGGACATGGACAAAATTCGAGAACAATCCGGTCCTTGATCTGAACAATCCGGATTTCCGCGACCCCAAAGTATTCTGGCATGGGCCGACGTCGCGATGGATCATGGTCGTTTCACTGGCCGCGGAAAAGGTGCTTGTCTTCTACGCCTCAGATGACTTGAAACACTGGAAAGAGCAAAGTCGATTCGGCCCCGCCGGGTCAATAAAAAAGCCCAACTGGGAATGCCCCGACCTGTTTGAATTACCCGTCGAAGGCACCGAAGGTGAAAAACTGTGGGTCTTGGAGGCCGATATGGGAAGCGGCTCGATCGCCGGTGGCAGTGGCGGCGAGTACTTTGTCGGTCACTTTGACGGAACGGCCTTCAACGCAATCCAAGACGCGGCATGGGTCGACTACGGACGAGATTTTTACGCGCCGGTCAGCTGGTCGGACGTGCCCAAATCAGATGGCCGCCGCATCTGGATCGGCTGGGCCAACAACTGGCAAACCTGTTTGGTGCCGACATCTCCGTGGCGTAGCTGCATGTCGGTCCCACGAACGCTAAGTCTTCGAAAAGTCGCAAGCGCAGAAAATGCCGACAAGTATGTGATGGTTCAACGCCCAGTCAAAGAACTGCAACAATTGCGATCCAAATCGATTACGCTGGACACCGGTTCGGCAAGCTGGCCGCCGGTCGAGGTGCTTAAGCCAGGCGAATTGCCCGACATGACCTTTGAATTGCACACGACATTGAAACCCGGCACCGCCCGTTCGGTCGGGCTGCGGATTCGAACGGCCAACGACGAATACACGGAAGTCGGATACGACCGAAAGCACCTTGCCGTCTACGTCGACCGCAGCCGTTCCGGGAACGTGGCCTTTCACGAAGCGTTCGCCGGTCGGCACGAGGCACCCGTTCGTGTGACTGACGGCGAAGTCTCGTTGAAAATTCTTGTGGACCGCTCATCGATCGAAGTCTTCATCAACGACGGAGAAGCGGTCATCAGCGATCGCATCTTCCCCAGCGGACATCAGCCGACAATCGAAGTGTTCACCGGCGACGATTCGGCATCGGTTACCGAGACAACGCTTTACCCACTGCAAAGCGTCTGGCGGATAAGCCGGGGGCTTCCAAGTTCCAAGTTCCAAGTTCCAAGTTCCAAGTTCCAAGTTCCAAGTTCCAAGTTCCAAGTTCCAAGTTCCTGCAACGCCGTCGCATGGAAGATTGGGGGCTTTCTCATTCATTGGACGTGGGGATGCTTTTTTTAGTACAATGAGGGGCCTGCCTACCTACCCCGCCCAATAAAGATGTTTGTCGACATGTTACGAAGGACTGGTCGGATACTTGCGTTGATCTTCATTGTGATCAACGTCGTATCGGCTGCTATTGCATCCGGCGGCCAGCCTCCGGCGCAGGCTCCCGAGTTCACCTCCGACGTGATGCCGGTGTTGTCCAAGGCCGGTTGCAACCTGGGGACGTGCCACGGCAACCTGAACGGCAAAGGCGGCCTGAAATTATCGCTGCGTGGGCAAGATCCCGGGCAGGACCATGAAGCTTTGGTGCTTGCCGCGCGCGGGCGTCGCGTCAATGTCGCGGCGCCGGAACTCAGTTTATTGTTGCTCAAAGCGTCCGGCGGCGTTT
Source organism: Planctomycetales bacterium (assembly GCA_020426665.1). Classification (GTDB taxonomy): domain Bacteria; phylum Planctomycetota; class Planctomycetia; order Pirellulales; family Pirellulaceae; genus Stieleria. The sequence goes on along the minus strand of JAGQPO010000247.1, from coordinate 6,367 downwards.
CCCATGGCGGCGGCATTCGCTTTGATGCCGATTCGTCCTCCTACCGCCTGCTTTCGCATTGGCTTCGATCCGGCGCCAATGGACCGTCGGTGTCCGCACCTCGATTGATTGGACTGGATGTCCATCCAAAGCAATCGATCGTCACCGATCCCAAAGACGAATTGCAAGTCCAAGTGCAGGCGTCGTTTTCCGATGGGACCACGCGAGACGTCACCGACACGGCCTGTTATGAACTTTCGAATTTGAATGCGTCGGTCAGTGCGGGCGGTGTTGTGTCGCGCGAAAAATTTGGTGAGACGACGTTAATCGTTCGATACCTGAATGAACAACGGCCCGTCCCGATCGCCTTTATCCAATCGCGACCCGACTTTGTTTGGGACGATCCACCGGCGTTCAACGAGATCGATCTGCATGTCTTCGCAAAGTTAAAGCGGTTACGAATCAACCCGTCACCGCTATCAGATGACAGCGTCTTTGTCCGACGTTCCTACCTGGACGCCATCGGCCGTCTGCCGACTGCCGACGAAGCGAGGGAGTTTGTGGCGGATCAACGCAGCGACAAACGTACGCGGTTGATCGATCAATTATTGGTCCGCCCAGAGTTTGCGGACTATTGGGCACTCAAGTGGGCCGACGTGCTGCGCGCCGAGGAGAAAGTACTGGACACCAAAGGGGTCGAAGTGTTCCACGGTTGGATACGCGACAGCATTGCATCGGCAAAGCCGCTTGATCATTTCGTTCGCGATCTAGTGACCGGAACCGGAAACACATTCCAGCAACCGTCCGCCAATTTTTATCGCGCCAATCGAGACCCTTCGACGCGTGGGGAAACCACCGCCAGACTATTCCTGGGGACGCGATTGCAGTGCGCAAAATGTCACAACCATCCCTTCGATCGCTGGACACAAGACGACTATTACCAGTGGTCCTCCCTGTTTTCTCAAATCGATTACGAACTCGGTGAAAATAAACGCCAGGACGAACTTGACAAGAACGAGTTTGCCGGCGAACAAACGGTGTTGGTTTCCAAGTTGGATGAGGTGCACAACCCCGCGACCGATCAAGTGGCGCGGCCGAAGTACCTTGGCGACAACGAATTGGACGACCAAGCGATGGCAAATCGATTGGACGCGATGTCAAAGTGGTTAACGGCACCTGAGAACGAATTGTTTGTCCAATCGCAAACCAATTTTATTTGGTATCAGTTGATGGGTATCGGCATCGTCGACCCGATCGACGATTTTCGATTGACCAATCCACCCAGCAATCCGCCATTGATGGATGCTTTAGCAAAACATTTTTCCGACAGCGGATTCGACATTCGCTCTCTGGTTGGAAAAATCATGAAATCTCGCACCTACCAGCTGTCGTCAGCACCGAACGAAACCAACGTCAACGACCAGACCAGTTATTCGCGGGCTTATATCCGTCGGTTGCCTGCGGAGGTGATTTTGGACATGCAAAGCGATCTATTGGACTCGCCGGCTAACTTTCTGGGATACCCGTCCGGGATTCGGGCGGTCCAGATTCCCGGGGTGCAGAGCAAGGAAGCCAGACGCAAATCGCCGATGGATGGCGATCGTTTTCTAAAGACGTTTGGCAAGCCAGATCGGATTTTGGCATGCGATTGCGAACGGTCCAATGAAACGACCCTGAAGCAAGCATTCGTCTTGATCGGCGACGGGCTGAACGACCGGTTGAACGATCCCCAAAACCGTATTGCCCGTTTGGCAACGTCGACATTGTCCGACGCCGAGGTTGTCGAAGAACTGTACTGGTCCGCGCTGTCCCGACCGCCGAGTGACCGAGAATTGGCCGCGGCGATCGAATTGATCAACACGACCGACGGCGAACGTGCGGCGAGTGTAAAGGACTTGTTTCTGTCGATGGTCAAAAACCCATCGAACAATCATCGTGTCACTGCGTTGCAGGACCTGACGTGGGCGTTATTAAACGCAAAAGAATTTTTATTCCGCAAATAGTTAGCGTCTGTTGCCATGGACCTCCAACCTCTTGATCGAAGATCGGTACTGCGTGTCGGCGGCGCAGGAATGCTCGGTTTGACAATGCCCAACTTGATGCGTGCTGCGGAGCGTTCAACATCGATCAAACCTCGTGCGAAATCCGTCATCTTTTTGTTCCAGTGGGGCGGACCAAGCCAGTTAGACACCTTCGACATGAAACCGGACGCCCCCGAAACAGTGCGCAGTCCCTATCGGCCAATTTCATCCAGCGCGCCTGGAATCCAGGTGTGTGAGCTGTTGCCCGAAATGGCAAAACGGATGCATCACTGCACGCTGATTCGCACCATGACCCACACGATGAACAATCATGCGTCGGCCGGTTATTACGCGCTCAGCGGACATGCTCCTCCGACCGACGACCAACGGCTACGGGATTCACTGGACCTGTATCCGGCCTACGGCAGTGTTGTCGATTACCTGGCGCCCAACAGCAACGGCATGCCGACCTCGGTTGCTTATCCCCATGTCATTCGAGACGGATCGATCGTTCCCGCCCAGCATGCCAGCTTCCTTGGCAAGCGCCACGATCCGCTGCTGTTCCTGGAAGATCCGAACGATCGCAATTTCAAGCTGCCTGAATTGAGTCTGCCTGACGGGCTGTCGGTCGATCGATTACATCGTCGCCGTGAAATGCAGAAACTGGTCGACCAGCAATCCAGGTTACTGGAGCATTCCGACCAGGCGCGCGGGATGGACGATTATTACGAGCGGGCGATTTCGATGCTGACGTCCGATCGTGTCCGAAAGGCGTTTGACCTGTCGGCCGAACCGGAGCCCGTTCGTGATCGATACGGCAGAACCTCGTACGGTCAAAGCTGCTTGATGGCACGTCGTCTGGTCGAATCCGGCGTCAAATTTGTGACCGTCTACTTTTCGTCCAGCATCGGCGGTCGCCGCGTGAACGATGGAGGTTGGGACACGCACGGATTCGACAACACACGAATGTACGAGATCGTCGACAAGTACCAATTGCCGATTACCGATCAAACGCTGCCAACGCTACTGGACGATCTAGAAGAACGGGGGCTGCTGGACGAAACGCTTGTGGTATGGATGGGTGAATTCGGACGCACACCCGAGATCAACAAGAACCTCAGCCGCGATCACTGGCCCCGGTGCTACACGGCGCTGTTGGCCGGTGGCGGCGTCAAAGGTGGTTACGTCTACGGAAAATCAGACGATCACGCAAAGCTTCCCGCCGAAAATCCGGTAAAACCGGAGGACTTGGCTGCGACGATCTATCACCTTTTGGGAATCGACCCGACGACCGAAATCTATGATCGCAATAACCGCCCGCTGGTCATCGGCGGCGACACACTGTACGACGTACTGGCCTGATTCCTCGGCAAAACGCACGATTCAGCATCTGTACAAACGCCCATTTTCTTGTTAGCCTCGTTCCCACGATACGCTGCCCCAGAGCGTCTGATTGTCCAGATGTATCGTGTCACTTCATTGGCGAGAGATAAGTAGATGTTGAATTCGAAGATTTGTGCGTTGTTGATGCTGGTCGGCTGTATGACATTCGTTGGCTGCAGCAGCTCCGAGCCGACGGTCATCAAAGATATCCCAGAACAAACCGAGCAAGACTTGGCGGACTACGAAAAGGAAATGGAATCTGAGCCAATCCAAAAGTAGTCCCAATCTGTGTCTTGCCCCGACAGCGGGCCTTGCAAATAACGCTTTTCCCCGCGTGGTGGACCGAAAGACGCAGCCATTCAAAGCGTGCTAGTCCCAAACCATTCTCTTGTTCTCCGGTGACTAGCGCTTTGTTTCAATTGAAAATCTGGGTTTCGATGGTAGCGGAAGTCGTTAAGACTTTCGGCGATTCCTGACTTCGGTCGAAACTCTTGACGAGTTCCGCTACCCTAAAATCGAATTGGAACCGAGCACTAGCACCAACACGATCACAGCGGAATGCAAGTCGGGACAAGACCTGTTGGTCGAGCGACGAATTCGATCCGCTTCTGATTCGCTCGTGTTCCGATTCGTTGGCTCGGCCCGGCCAACGTCACCCACGTTGACTCTAATCTAATGGCCAGGCGATCCACCAAAAAGTCGAAGGCCATACGAGAGTCGAAAAATCGACCAGCGGCGACGACGACGACACCAACCGATTGCGAAGCCAACGCCAACATCGACTCCGGCGATTCGTCAGTCACTTCACCCGTTGGCGAATTGAAATGCCCGCGATGGTACGTCCCGTCCATCGCCGCAGCAGTGATAGCCGCATTCCTTGTGCGACTTTGCAATGTCATGCAAACGTCGACACTCCCAACTGTGCAACAAGCGCTCGGAGACTCGCGCGGTTACCTGGATTGGGCCGCACGCTTGGCGGACGGTGATTGGTATGGAACCGAGACATTTTACCAGGCGCCCCTGTACCCGTATTTCCTGGGCGTGTTGATCGCACTGGGAGGACCGAACCTGGCCTGGATCAGAATCGTTCAAGCAATACTGGGGGCATGTTGTGCCGGCTTGATTGGTGGCGCGGCAAGACGCCTGTTTGATGCACCCACCGGCATTGCCGCCGCAATGATGATGGCCCTTTACGGGCCCGCAATTTACTACGACGGCATCATCCAGAAAGCGTCACTTTCAACATTCCTACTATCACTGCTGATCTATGTATTGGCGATCATTGTTTCGTGCGGCACGATCACATTGATCCGAAAGATCATACTTGCCGCAGCAGCCGGCGCCGCACTGGGACTACTGTGCCTGACTCGCGAAAACGCGCTACTTTGGATCCCATTGATCCCCGCGTGGATCTGGTGGATTCGCACGGACCAGAATCGAATCGACACTGTTAAGACGATCGGCGGATTTGGAGTTGGTTTGGCACTGGTGCTCGTCCCCGTTGCGGCGAGAAACGCGTCACTCGGTGGCGAGTGGTCGCCCACAACGTTTCAATCCGGACCCAATTTCTACATCGGAAACGGTTTGCAGGCGACCGGTGTTTACCAGCCTCTGGTGCCGGGACATGAATCCCCGGACTTCGAACGCGCCGATGCGCAGGCCTTGGCAGAATACTTCAGCGGGCGGCCGCTAAGTGCGCGCGAAGTTTCCAAGTACTGGTCAACCCGCGCCTTGGCCGAGATCGCAGAACAACCCGGCCAATGGCTGTTGCTGACGTGCCGAAAGCTTTTGATGACCGTCAACTACTACGAAGTCCCGGACGTTGAGAGCCCGTATATACACAAGTTTTGGTCGACACCCATTCGCCTGCTTTTGAACTTCTGGGGATTCGGGCTGTTACTCCCAACGGCCGTTGCAGGTATCTACTTGGCCGCACCAAAGTTCAATCGCATCTGGATCTTCCCCGCATTAGCGTTGACGATGGCCATTGCGGTCGCGGCGTTTTTCATTCTCGGCAGATACCGGTTACCGCTAGCTCCGTTGATGATTCCCTACGCCGCGTTTGCGGTGACCCATTTCAGACAAATCGCTGACAAACGAAAACGGTACATTGCCTGTTCGTTGTTCATGGCATCATTGGCCATTGCCTATCTCCCCGTTCACGATGTGCGTGACTTGAATGCCAGCTCCTACATGAACACCGGAATCGCGTATGGACGCGCCGGCGACGCGGTCCAAAGCCAGCGTTGGATCGCCGATTCGATCGCATTGCGAGGAGAAACGGCGATGGGCCTGTACAACCTAGCCGGAGCTCAGTTACTGGCCGGTGACCAACAGTCCGCGATCGAATCGCTTGAAAAAGCCCGCCAGCTCGACCAATCGTTCATCGAAGTCGAACTTCAACTGGGCCGACTTTTCGAACAACAGGGCAACCCCCAACGCGCCTTGCTTCACTATCGATCGGCATTACAGATCAATCCGAACGATCCCGAAGCAAACAGCCGAATCCAATTCATCGAATCGAAGTAGCGATTTATAGCGAGCGAATACAAAACGCCGGTGAAGGTTGTGAAGGTTGTATCGCCTCACGCAGAAGCAGCCCTCCCTGACCAAACCACCCCAGCGACCTCCTGCCGGGTGGAGCTTCACCAACCTGACCGGATGGACAGTGGCACTCGGTCATGCTCACTGAACCCCAAAACGCCGTTTTCACTGTGAATTATGATCATCTGGCAAAGATTATTTCTAGCAGTGTTTCACCGCCCTCGCTATAGTCTCATGGCGCAATGCGATTCCCCTTGAGTATAGCAAAGCACTAATTTTCTATATTCAACCGGTTCCGGTCGATTTACCCGAGGGGTGCATTGATTCGTCTCTTATTTCCTATTTCATGGAGTTTAGTACTTGATGACAGAACGAACTCGTGTGCGCAAGGGCTTCACGCTGGTGGAGTTGCTTGTGGTCATCGCAATCATTGGGATCCT
>JAGQPO010000246.1 GCA_020426665.1 Planctomycetales bacterium | reverse complement strand
GAGAGTTCGGCGACAAACTACAAGATTCTTAAAATACTCTAGATCGGCTAGCTTTTTCCCGACGATATCGTGCCGAGACTTGATTTCCTGTAGACGGAGGTCGACTGGAAAGCCAACACGATACTGCGGGCTACAAAAGCGCTGCTTCAAAACTGACGCATTCGGGCTGGCATAGCTCCATTGATTTCTGAATTGCAATTAAACCGACATCCCCCTAGCGGACCGACGTTTCCGAAATCGATCGTCGAACGATACTTCCGGCGATGACCAACGTGACAATCGCCAACACGATTGCGATCGGGCGGTTGACCAAACCCAGTGGACTTCCGCCCGATGCGGTAAGCGTCTGGATCAGGCGTTCTTCCAGAGGACCGCCCAAAACCAACCCCAATACGATCGGCCCAAGTGGGAATCCACGTCGATTCAACGTGAATCCAAGAATGCCCATCGCCAGCATGATGGTGACGTCGAACAGGCTGCTATTGAGCGCATAGGATCCCGTGACGCAAAACAGAACGATGACGGGTAACAAGACCTGTTTGGGAACCTGCACGATGCGAACGCCTAACCGGATGGCAAGCAAACCGATCGGGAACATCACCAGGTTGGCGATCAAAAACACGAGATAGATACTGTAAACCAACGACGGTTGATTTTCAAAGATAGCTGGTCCCGGTGTTACATTCTTCATCAACAACACTCCGATGACGATCGCGGTGACGGAGTCTCCGGGAATCCCAAACACCAACGCAGGAATCCAGCCTCCGGCCAAAGCCGCACTGTTGGCCGTCGTCGCGTCTCCGATTGCATCGATTGTGTCCTGGTCCCTGTTCGAATCGCGATTTCGCTTGGCTGCGGCAAACGTGACCCAAGCGGCGATGTCCGCTCCCGCGCCGGGCAACATGCCGATCAAGACTCCCATCAGACTCGATCGAGCAGTTCCCCCTGGACGCGTGAAAACCCGTCGGACCAATGCCGATCTTGACTCACGTATCATCGCCAGGACTGAAAATTCTGTTGCGTTGGCACGCGACGCACTGACATCGCCTGTGGTCTTCGAAAGATTCGCAAACACTTCCGACAATCCGAACAAACCGATCATCGCCGGAATAAATGAGATGCCCTGATACAGCGCGACGGACCCCAGGGTAAATCGCGGTTCAAGATGCACCGCGCTCAAGCCGACTGTTGACAAAAGGATCCCAAGCAGCAGACTCATCAGGGCTTTCCATCGTGCGCCCGCCGGTGCAACCAACACCGAACAGTGAAGTCCAATCAGGTAAAGCCAAAAGTATTCCGTGACGGAAAACCAGCGGGCGATCAATGCCAATTGGCTGCCCAAGACCATCAGCAGGATCGCTCCGATGATTCCTCCAATCACGCTACAGGTCAGTGCGACACATAACAGTTGTTGGCCCTTTCCTTTTTCGGTCATGCGATACGCTTCGTCTGCGTATGCAGCCGAAGCCGGCGTTCCAGGAATACGCAGCAGGACGGTCGGCAGGTCTCCCGCAAAAATCGCACAGGCAACGATCGTCACGATCGCGCCGATGGCGGCCACCGGATCTAGCCAGTACGCGACGGGGACAAACAATGCCACCGCCATCGTTGCCGTCAACCCAGGAATTGCCCCAACGAATATCCCGTAGCACGACGCAGCGAGGATGATCAACCAAACGTCGGGGCGGCCGAAAACGTCACCGGCCGCTTGCATCATTGCAGGGTCCATGTCACCACCCCAGCCAGCCCCAAGGAAGCGGTACGCCAAGCACCACGGCAAAGACTTGATACAGGCTGGGAACGAAGACCAGTACCACGGTCAGCGCGACTGGTATTTTTTCTCGCAACATCAAAAGCATTGACAAAGTCATTGCGGCTGCCGATATCACATAGCCAAGTGTTTCGCACACAACAATGAACGTTAACACAACACTGGCGAAACCCACCAGCAATCGGTAGTCGATCGGCGGTTCATTTTCGTCACCCGCAGTGTCGGGAAAAACTATGCCGGGGGACGCAGTGCACTTTTGCCGGGACGTGACCAGGCCGAACGTACCGACGATCAACCCGAGTGCCGCGAGAATTCCGGGAAGAAGATAAGGCCCGATCGTTGATGGACTTGTTTGCCTCATGTGTGGTTGATTGAACAGTTTGCCAAAGTCAGAGTCCGATCGCGACAGGAACTTGGCAAACTCATCGCCGTCCGACACCGCGACCTGGAATCCCGCCGCATCCATGAACTGCTGGAATTCGTGACTGTTGGCCACGTTCAAGACCGCCTTCCTCATTTTGGTGACTCGGTCTTTCGGAACACCTTTGGGAAACATCAATCCTCGCCATGCGCCCATCGACCAATCGATCCCCCGCTCGGCAAACGTGGGGACGTCGGGGGCCGCCGCAGATCGCTGTGAGCTCATCACGCCCAAGCACCGGATCTCGCCGGCATCAACGAGCGCGCGAGCCTCGGGGATCGAACAGCACACGACCTCCAATCCGCCGGCCATCAATTCCTGTAGCGATGGCGCCGCACCGTTGATAGAGACCCAGGTCACCGAGTCGCTTGGTAAATCGCTGGCGTCCAGCCAACCCATCAACGCAAGGTGCCAAATCCCACCCGATGCGGTTCCGGACGCTCGCAAGTAATCTGGCGAATTGCGAATCGTGTTTTCCAAATCTTCGATCGACAGCCATGGCGAGTCTGCGGACACGAAGATCGCGGCGCTGTCTTGATTCAACATCGCCAACGGTTCAAAGCGATCCGACGTGATTGGACACAGACCGCGCCAATGCAGCATGTTCAGTTCGACCGTTGCCATCGTCAACGTGTACCCGTCGGCTCGCGCCAGCGCACCTCGAGTGTGGCCTGTAACGCCTCCGCCGCCAGTGGCGTTGACGACATTGACGGGCACATCAAGCTCGTTTTCAAGTTGCACGGCAAACTGTCGCGACACGCGATCGGTGCCTCCACCGGCCGACCAAGGACAGATCAATGTGATCGGACGATGGGGCCATTGGTCAGCGCGGTCGCAGCCGAGCGTGACAAGGCAAGCCAACAGAAGACTGATCAGGAAGCGTGTCTTCATTCCGTTTCCAGCGGTCCCGAGGCGTCACTGACGATTTGTTTCAGTTTTGCTTCGTCGCTGACGATTCGTCCGGCGGCAACGTCCTGTTCGCGAAACGTCGCCATCAAAATATGCCGTTCACCGGTACGACTGAAATCATAGATAATGCGAATCGTGCCGTCGGCCGTCTGTTGGCCATCCGGATAGGAAACGCTACTGCGATCATCCAGCAACAATCCGCCGCTCCAGGTTTGACCGTCATCATCGGACAGGAACGCGGTCAGGTGAGACCGACCGATTCGCTCGTCGATGGGACCATGTTTGACCAATAACAGTTTGCCGGAATCCAGTCGTCGGATAAAAAATCTGGCACTGGGGTGGGCGATTTTGGACGGGCTGAGTTCCGGCCAGGTTTTTCCGCTGTCGGTCGAAACGCTTTCGCCGATTCCGTAACGAGTTCTAGCCAACAGCCACAACGTACCGTCGCGACGCTCGATGATCATGTGTTCGTCAAAGGCACGGTCCTTTTCAGGAACGTTACAGGCACCGCGCAACGCCCATGTCGCGCCGGCGTCTTTGGAAACGATCATACGGGCGCTGTTATCGGTCTTGCGCCATGTCGAAGCCGGCAGCGCCCAATTGCCGGAAGACAGAACCGTCGGTTTGCACATCATGACGCCGTCGGTAATCCGTTTCGCAGGCTCGTACCGCGGTTGTCCATCCTCCGGGTTGGTGATGGTCAGGAACCAAACTCCCGCGACCGTGCCTTCATGACCGATTGCCTGGGCCCATGAGAGTCGTAGTTTGCCATCGGGCGCCATCCATAATTCCGGATCGTAGGCGCGTACCGGACCGCCTTCGTCAGGGTCAACGATCAGCACCTCGGTCCATGTCTTACCATCGTCGTTGCTGGTGCTCAGGACGACATAATTGTTTTCGTCTTCCTTGGGTGTTTTTCCCGCGTACCAAGTGGCCCACAATCGGCCACCGGGTGAAACGGCCATGCTCGGTATGCCTTGAAAGGCGCGGTTGGTTGTTGCGTGAAGGGTTTTTTCAGGCCGCAGGACATTCGGCGGGTTCAAAAACAAATCGTCATCGTCCGCCACGACCTGTATCGTAGGCATGGCCAATAAAGAAACGAACACCACGGCGCAAGCAAAATGATGGTGCATTGAAAACCTGAGGAAATTGGCGGGAGCGGTTTTATAGGAAGCGTGGCACGATCGGCTCGATCCAGTGCGACAATAGTCTAACCCGATCCGATCGACGCCGCATGGCTCCTCGCTCCAAACGAGTTTAGCGATTCCATGGATTGAAGTTCATGGTTAGGTTTTCGCTGGAGTGTTAAGATTCCGATGGAGAATAATGTCGCCCATGTGAACAAGATCGTGGACACAATGGTAGCGGAAGGGGACAAGACTTTCGGCGATTCCTGAATCCACCACGAAACTCTTGACGAGTTCCGCTACCTTAAAATTGAATTGGAACGAAGCCCGGGATCGATCACCAAATGTTGCCGGCGCCGGGCGTGTAGGACTCGGAGATGACGCTTTTGGTGATTACACTTTTTGCTTCAACGTAACCGTCGATCTCGGTGTTGCCCGAGATATCGACTGCCGCGGCTGAGAGCCTTAGGAGATCGGCTTGAATGGCGATTTCGGTAAAGTTAATGGACAACATGCCGTCTTCGAAGCCGATCACCTGGGCCAGTGATGTCAAGCTTGATGTAACCTCGGCGATCTCTGTCGAGTGCGACTCGATGACGTTCGCTTGCGTTTGTAGTTGTTGCTTCAGTTGATCGATCTGGGCGCTCTGCGCCTGAACAACTGCGGTCAGCTCCGCCAGTCGCTCTTCGATCGTGGGTGCAGGTGGCAGATTTTCCGTTTGAAAACGGACGACGTTTGACTGACTGGAACTCACCAGTTCGGCGGTTAATCCGGGGACAGTCATCACAAACAACAGGGCGAGGCTCAATACAGGTTTCATCGGTCCGTCAGGTATTTTTCTGGAGAAACGGAGCGTGAATACGATTTACACGCTACAACCTGCCCAGCGAAATCAATACCTGATTGTTACGTGCGAATCATTGAACAAGGTTCCGAATCGCCGAGAAACGAGCCCATACCGGTTAAACACAGGAAAACTTTTCCGCGACAGTGGCCCGCATCAAGTTCTTCGGTTCATGACGGACACTGATTCAAAACGTGGCCGGGCGGCCGTAAAAGTATCCCTGTCCGAGCTCGAATCCCAGCTCCTTGCATACTTGATGTTCGGCTTCGGTTTCGACGCCTTCGGCAAGCGGGATCGACCCGGAATCGATGGCGATTTGCACAAGCGATCGCAGCAGGTCCTGTCGCGTCTTGGGTGCTTGATCGATGTCGCGGATCAGCTGCATGTCAAACTTCAAGACTTTCGGAGGGACCTCGGTCAATTCGACCAATCGTCCCTGGCCGGCACCAAAGTCATCGTAGGCGAGGTCCATTTCCAGTGAGGCCAATAAGTCTCGAAAACGCCGCATCATGTCCAATTCTGATACGGCTCCCTCGTGGATCTCAATCGTGATTGTCAATTCCGGAAAATGTTGACGCAGTGCGCGAAGAGAATGGTCCAGTCGATCTGTGCCAAACTCGACGGGGTGAATGTTAAAGAAAAAACCACAATCACGATGCGCACTTTCGGTCGCAATCCTCGCTCCTTCTTCCCGCATCAGTTCGCTCAACGCGGCCTGTTGCCCCAGTCGTTCCGCGGCACCAAACATTGCAGCGGGGTTACGAAGACCGGACAGATTGGATCGGGCCAAAATTTCGAACGATAACGGTTCTTGAGTTTCCATTGCCACGATTGATTGAAAGTGCGGCAACACCATTCGGTCTGTGAGCAATTGATCGAACAAGATTAATGTGTGTGCCCATGCCGACGGTCCATGTTCCTGGGTGCCGTCGCCATAACTGCCCTCATCACACCCGACTCGATAGAGCGCATTGGCGAATTGCAATAGATCGCCCGGTGACAAGACCGAATGTTTCGTCGGGTTGCCATTGACGAAAGTGCCGTTAGTGCTTCCCAGGTCTTCGACGTACAGTCCGTCGCCCTCAAGGAACAGTCGAGCGTGTCGTTTGGAAACCGAAGGGTCATCGACCCGAAACCCGACATGGTTTCCACGCCCGACGACGCACTGGGGCATTGGAACGTTAAACGTACGTCGTTGGGTCGACCCCTGTCCGTATTCGGTCAGCGTCCAGTGACCTACGGTGCTATGTTGCTGGTTAATCATATGATCATCCGGTGTTTACGATGTGAGTTGGAGCACGCGTTGGCCCGGCAAGCCTGGCAAATCAATGCAGTTTTCCGACAAGTCGAGCGTTAGGTCGGGAATCAGTCTGACGACTACGGGGTCGGCGAATACCGATTCGGTCAGAAGGATTCCCTGTTTCACCTTTTGTGGCATTGCAACCGCCGCGCGGACTGCACCGCCGAAGAATTCGTTTCGATCGTTCTCCGCCGCAATCAAGACTTGGCCTCGGTGGACGCCTATCCCGACACGGCAGGTCGCGAATTGTCCCGTTTTGACCTCCCGATCGATCTTGATGGCAGCCTTGACCGCTTCATCACAACACTGAAACGCCGACAATGTTGCCTCGCCGGAGGTTCGGATAACGGTTCCGCCATGTTCGCGGACCGTGTCGGCGATGATGGATTGGAGATCACGAACGCGGGCATAGGCATCCGCGTCACCGACGTCGATGTACAATTGGTCGACGTTCGTCATTTCGGTTGCGAGCAAGCTGATTTGTTCGGACGTGATTGCGTTGCCAGTTGAAATGCGTTGCTCGGG
>JAGQPO010000245.1 GCA_020426665.1 Planctomycetales bacterium | reverse complement strand
CATGGTAGCGACGCGATCGGGAGAACGACGCCGGATCAAAACTGGATTCCGACGCTGCTGGCGATCGTTGCTGAGCTCCTGCACTCATCGTATTGCTTAAACTCCACGGAGCGATGGTTCCATTTCAACCGTTGGCCGCGAGCCCGGCTAACGACAACGCGACGCCCCCGAAATAGGTGCCAGTTGAAATTAACGTCAGCCGAGATGCGTCGGCGATGGGAGATTCGTACGCACACCGAGTATACCCGATTTCCATGACTCGAATCGTCTACCTTTCCTTTGACCGGTTTCCTTCCAGCAAAGGCGCGGCAACGCACATCGATGCGTTCGCTTCGGCTTTGGGCGAACGATTCGGGTGTGTTGACTTGTTGACTGTGCCTGCGGAATCCATGGCGGAGATCGATGGCCCGATTCCCCATTTCGTGCCGAATGTGCCCCAGCAATTGGCTGATTCGACACGTCATTGGGGCGCGGTCGGCGTCAACCATTTTCCGATTTCCGCGGACGGCACAAACCTGTTCGAACGCGTGCTCAGCTTTCGACAGCATTGTTGGCATTGGTGGCGACAGCGGCTGATGCAACCGTCAGTCGAAATGCCGATCGTTCACTTTCGATCCATTTTCGAAGGCTACCCGATCGCTCGCCATAAGGACCAGTTTTGTCGCAAACTGGTTTACGAGGTCAACGGATTGCCCTCGATCGAACTGAAATACCGGTACCCCGGCGTCGCTGATGACAAAGAATTGATCCGCAAGTTGCGATATCAGGAGGACGTCTGTCTCGCCGCGTCAGACATCGTGCTGACGGTCAGCCAGGTCAACGCGGAACATCTGGTATCGCGAGGATTGAAGGAAGATCAAATCCGGGTGATTCCCAACGGGGTCGACACCGATCTGTTTGCGTATCGCGCAGCCGATTCAAATCGCACCCGGGAAATTGCGGCCGGCAGCCCCGTGAAAATGTTGTACTGCGGCACCATGTCATCGTGGCAGGGCGTTGGCATCGCGATCGATGCACTCGCACTTTACCGCCGCGATTTTCCCGCCACGTTAACGTTGGTCGGTTTGGCAAGTCCTCGGCAGCGGCGCGATCTGATGCAACTGGCCTGGGAACTAGGCGTTTCGGACCACGTGATGATGTTGGACCCTGTGCCGAAACCTGAGCTGGTAATATTGCATCACGAAGCCGACGTGGTCGTTGCGCCGCTGACACGCAATGACCGAAACCTGGTTCAAGGATGCTGTCCATTAAAGGTGATAGAAGCGATGTCATGTGGGACGCCGCTGGTCGCAAGTGACTTGCCGGTTGTGCGTGAACTGGCCGGCGACGATGTCGAAGCGTTGCTGGTACGCCCCGGATCTGGAAAGGCAATTAAAGATGCGATGTTGCGTCTGCGAATGGAACCGGGACTTGGATGTCGGCTGAGTCGATCCGCCCGGATGCGCGCCGAGCGGGATTTCACTTGGCGCAAGGCTCAACAATCATTGATTCAATCGTACGAGGAACTGCTGTGATCAATCGGTCTTAACCGCCGAAGAAGTTTACTCAAGCGTTGTGATTCGGCGCCGTGTTGAAAGTGCTGTTCGATCCGCACGCGAGCAGCCGTCGCAATCGATTGCTTGTGGTGCGGCGACAGATCGACGACCTCCAGCACCGCCGTTCCGAGCAGATGAAGTTGGGCTTTGGGGATCACAAAACCGCTGACTCCATGTTCAATCGCCTCAGGGATTCCGCCGGCGTCACTTGCGATGACCAATTTTCCACAGGCCATCGCTTCCAAGACCGCGTTCGGCATTCCATCCCAAACCGAAGGCTGCAACACCACATCGCAGATCCGAAAATGCCGGGCCACGTCATGGGGAGAATCCACCGAACCGGTAACCAGGATACGTTCTGCAGCCTCGGGATGCTCTGTTGCAAAGGCCGCCAAGTGGGCTCGCTCTCGCGGTCTGACCTCGCCGATCACGACCAGACAGGCCGGGCGGTCTTGCCGCACATGCACGAGAGCCGAAAGCAGGAATGGCAAACCCTTTTTGTGTCGCAACTCGCCGCAAAACCCGAGTACGACTTCATCGTCATCGATGCCCAGCGTGTTACGTAGAGATTGTATTTCACTGTTCGCGGTCGACGGGGATTTCGGTGCGAAAATGTCGGTATCAACAACGTTGGGCAAAACGACAACTTCAATCGGATCGCCCAATAGCATCTGCACCTTCGCCGCCAGATCTTGGGAAACGCAACTTACGACGGTGGCTCGCTGCAGGGTCCACATCAATCGGGCGAAGTCGCCGGGGGGAAACATCAGCCTGTCGATGTCGTTTCCGCGCGCACTGACGGTTGATGGGATCCCAACGGTTTCGGCAAACACAACGGCCATGTACCCGGAGGGATAAACGTAGTGTCCCCAGGCCGCAGTGTAGTCGAATTGTTGGTGCAACCATTCCAACACGTTGGTCGTGTGCTGCATCGAAAAGTCCCAGTTCGCAAACAGCCCCAGTCGGTGAACTGTGACGCCGGAGTTGTCGGCGCTGGAATTGTCGACACTGGCTTGATCGACACTGGCTTGATCGACACTGGGTTTGACTGACAACTCGATTCCGCCGACGATGGGTTCGCCGTTACTTGGGGCGGTCGATCGCAACGTTTCGACTTCACCTGGCGGCAATGTTTTTGTCCAAGCGACGACGTGGACGTCCCATCCCAATCGCGCAGCGGCGTGAGCGGTTCGAAACGCACTCCTAGCGACGCCGCCCAAATCCGGGGGGAATCGTTCGGCGATCATCAACAAGATCGGTCGGGCGTTTTCTGAATTCAATGAGCCGTGTCCTTACTCGGTTCACTCTTTGGGACGATGACCTGCCTCGCCAGCCATTTCTCGGCTTGCTGCGGCCACTGATTCACGGGTTCTTCCGTCGGGCGGAGTCCGTAACCATGGCCACCGGTGGCATAAAGATGCAACTCGGCCGACACGCCGACTTGTTTCAGGGCACTGGCAAGCGATAGCGGGTGATGGGCGGACACCCGATCGTCATAGGCGTGGACAAAAAACATCGGTGGCGTGTCCTTGCTGACCTTGATGTAGTCGTGAAGGGTGGTCGTGTCCTTTTCAACCAGCCCGGCAGCGTAAATCAACATCGCAAAATCAGGTCGACTTGAAAGCTGGTCGACCGAATCGATCGGTTCGTACTGGCGTTCGGTGAAAATCGCCGTCAGCGCCGCCGTTTCTCCACCGGCGGAAAATCCGCAGATTCCGATGCGGTTGGGATCGATGTCCCACTGAGCTGCGTGGTGTCGAACCAACGCCATCGCCCGCTGTGCATCCTGTACCGCAGCCTTCCAGCGCTCGTCAGGATCGCGAAACGGAACACGATACTTCAGCACGATCCCGGTAATACCCTGTGTGTTTAACCACTGGGCGATTTCGGTTCCTTCCAGATCATAGGCCAAGATATAGTGACCACCGCCGGGACAGATCACGACGGCGGTACCATTTCGTTTGTCCGCGGGCGGTTGGTAGACGGCGATTTGAGGCGTCGAAACATTTCCCAACTTGATGATCCGTCGACCGGCGATCAATTTGTCCTCCGGCTTTGTTTGGTCAGCCTCGGCCGGCAATTCCTTCGTTTCACCGGGAGGTGTTCCGGGCCATACATTCAATACGATCGGCTCGGCGGCTTGCGTGGCCGATGCCAATGCGAGGGAGAAACAGACCGATAAGGATAGGAAGGGGGAGTTGTGCATGGCGTTGTCGAGCGTGTACCGTCGGAATTGACTCGTGTGACTCATACGAGTTTAAATAGTTTTGCCACCAATGAAGACCCGATCGCATGCAAATTGTTCGAATGACGTTACTTTTCGGCGCGTTGGTATTTACGTGCCGTTGCGTCGAAGCGCAAACGGAAAAAGCGGCGGACTGTTTTGTGATTCGGGTCGTCGACGACGTGACCGGACGTGGCGTTCCAATGGTCGAACTGAAAACGGTTAATGACATCCGACTCTATTCGGATTCCGCCGGCGTTGTCGCTTTCAGCGAACCAGGGCTGATGGACCAAACGGTGTACTTCCACGTATCCAGCCATGGGTACGAGTTCCCCAAAGACGGATTCGGCTTTCGCGGCAAACGGCTGCAAATTCAACCCGGCGGCAGCGCGACGCTGCGAATCAAACGCACGAACATTGCTCAGCGGATCTATCGAGTGACGGGCGCCGGAATCTATCGCGACAGTTTGCTGGCCGGCAATCCAGTACCGATCAAACGTCCGGCAATCAACGGTCAAGTTTTGGGATCCGATAGCGTTGTCAATACGATCTACAATGGCAAGGTTTATTGGTTCTGGGGTGATACAAATCGTCCTTCCTACCCACTTGGTAATTATGACGTTCCCGGCGCAGTCTCAAGCTTGCCATCCGACGGAGGATTGGATCCCGAGGTCGGCGTCGACTTGGAATACTTCGTCGATGAACAGGGCTTTGCTAAACCGATGGCGAAAATGCCTGGGCAAGGGCCGACGTGGATCACGGGGCTGGTCACAATGGATGAGCCCGGCGGTCGCCAATCGATGTTCGCTTCGTTTGTCAAAATCCGGCCTCCGCTGGATGTCTACGAACGAGGGCTGGCCAAGTTTGATGACGAAACAAACCAATTCCAGAAAGACGTTGCGTTCAACATGAACTCGCCCGTCTACCCCGACGGCCATCCCTTCAAACACTTCGACAATGGAATCGAATACGTCTACTTTGCAACACCGTTTCCTTTGGCGCGCGTTCGAGCGACGCCGAATGACCTTCGTGATCTGACCAGGTACGAATCATACACGTGCCTGAAGGAAGGCAGTCGCGATGGTTCGATCGAGGTCGAACGACAAAATGGAAAACCGGTTTTTGGATGGAAAAAGAACACGATCGCCTACACGCCCAAGTTGCAGGCACAACTCATTAACAGCGGGCAAATCGAAGCGGAGGACGGATTGTTCCAGCTGGCCGATGAAAACGGCAAATCCGTGACGATGCACGGGGGCTCCGTTTATTGGAACGATTACCGGAAACGATGGATTATGATCGGCGTCCAGCATTTCGGAACTTCCTTGTTGGGCGAGGTCTGGTATGCCGAATCAACCGAGCTGACCGGCCCATGGACCAACGCAAAAAAGATCGTAACACACGAAAAATACAGCTTCTATAACCCGAAACAGCATCCCATGTTCGACAAAGATGGAGGCCGAGTGATCTTTTTCGAGGGAACCTATACCAATACTTTTTCGGGCAACGAAGACCGGACGCCGCGATACAATTACAACCAAATCATGTACAAATTGGACCTGTCGGACCCGAGGCTGCGATTACCGTGAATCGCCTCAAAATCAGCGAAAATGGCAGGCGAATGTTTTTGCTCACCGACACACAATATCGGCTAAACTGGTGCTTCGTCAGCGTTTGATTTTGGGGTAGCGGAACTCGTCAAGAGTTTCGATTCGTCCGGCAATTCACGAAAGTCTTGACGACTTCCGC
>JAGQPO010000244.1 GCA_020426665.1 Planctomycetales bacterium | reverse complement strand
GCGTCAACAAGAGCGGTATGGGCGGCGGCGTCTTGTCCATCGAAACGCTGATGGATTACTACCGCAGCACGTCCATCGTGCGGCCGCTGTGAGCCCTGCTTAACTCTCATCGGTTGGTGGATTGAATACGACTGCCACAGGCACGTCTTGCCGGTCCTCGACCGGTGCGTAATCTGGGCCGTCCCAATCCAGATCGAGTTCCTTCACGGCCCTACGAATTCGGCGAAGATCCCAGGCATACAGCGCGGCTCTGGTGTTGGTGCTGTTTTTGGCTGCCATCACTAGCCGGTCTGATTGTGGCGCGAACAGGATCGATTCCACAGTGTTCCACGTTGGAATCTCCAACCGGGCGATCTCCGAAAAATTGTGGGTTTCCAGCAACCGCACACCGTGATGGGGATCAACGACGGCAAGCAAACGGCCGTCGGGAGAAAAGCAGATACCTCCCTGATCCAGATTGCCAGCCTCCTTGGGCTGGGGTGCGACGACCAGCCTGGATAGATCGACATCCCACACCTCGAAACTCCGGCCCTGATCAATCGCCAGCAAGTTACCGTTGGGATTGAACGCAACCTTCGCGCTGGTTGCCGGAATAGATCGGAGCAGTTTTCCCGTCGCTGCGTCCCATACCTTGACGTCGCGACCGCGCCATGTGCCGGTGGCCACCAATCGCCCGTCGGAAGTAACATCGGTCCATCGCGCAAGAGGGTGGTCGAGGGTCACGGCAAGGTCGTTCCGGCGGTTCAATAGGGTCGTGTGGCGGAGATGATAACGATCCGCACATGCAATCACGTCTCCGGTCTGCGAGACGGCCATGAATCCGCATGCGCCATCAGCCAGCCGCTCTCGCGGTCCAAATTGGTACTCGATGCGTTGTTCCGTTACCGACTTTGTTATCGGAATCCGATACGTGCCCTCCAGGTCTGATTCGATGAACTCGTCCCCCGACGGTGAAAACATCCCGCTGGCAGACGTCGCAGGAAACACTCCCAGAACACGAGCCGTCATCAAGTCCCAAAAGACAGTTTGTGTTCGGTTGCTTGTCGCGGCGATTTGCCCATCCTTATGAATACTGACCAATCCGGCGGCACTGATCGCACCTGGCGAGCGCGGCTGTTTTAATTGTTGGTACAGATCGCCCAAGACAACTCCGCGGCGGCCCGCTTTTGTACCGAGCCATTTTCCATCGCTGCTGAAACGCGTGGTGATGTAAGGCGCGACGAGCAATAATTCACCCGTGTCAACATTCCAGAAACGAGTCTGCAAATCGCCGCCTACGGTAGCGAGTACTTGTTGTTGGGGATGAAAGCTGATACGCGAGACGACAGTGTGGGGCCACTGGATTTTCGTTGCCCCCGTTGCAACATCCCATATTTCGACCGATCCGTTATGCCCAGCCGCCAACAACGATCCATTCGCGCTCCAGGCGAGCGAATACGTTGCTCGGCTGGCGACCTTGATGGTTCGCCGTGCGTCGCCGGACGCAGAATCGATCAACTGAATTTGCTTCGGTTGATGTAAGGCGAGTTGCGAACCATCGGGGCTGAACTGCAGCAGGATCGCCGCTTGATCGCCAGGGAATGATTGCAGCACGATGCCGCTGGAAGCTTCGATGATCTGGACGCTGCCGTCTCGCCGAGCGACTGCGATTCGCTTTCCGTCCGGGCTGAAGTCAAAGGCGCGACGTTGATACGAGGTTGTTTCGACCGCTTTGATCACGACGCTCGATTCCAGATCCCAAAGCTCCACGCGTGGCACTTTGCCCGTAACGGACGATAAGGCGAAGTATTTGGGATCGGGACTGAAATGCAAATTGGCAGCCGACTTGCTTTCCCCCGATGGGATCAACGTATTGAGGATTCGATTGTCCGCCATGTTGCGGATCACGATGTTTCCGGTTGACGATTCACGATACGCATAGCGATCGCCGGAAACGTCCATCGCATCGACTGAACCGAACGAGTCATTGGACGGCCACTGTTTATCGTCGGCCAGATCGATCAGAGAGAGTGCTGCAATCGCCTCATTGCGAAGCAGCAGACGTTCGTCGGCCCCAAACCGCAATCGCGGAATCTGCGCGGCAGCCTTGGCGGCGACTTCGACAGCCTTCAGTCGTTGTCCGACCGCTTTGCTTTGCCGGCCGGCGCGAACATGTGCGAGTCGTGCTTCAAACAGGGCTCGCTGAGCGAGGTCTTCGCTTTTAGTCGCCGAATCTTTCGCCTCAATTTCGGCAGCGAGGCTTTGCAGGGTTTCACGCCGTGCATCGGCCAGCACCAACGCGGCCGCAGTCGACGCGGTCGCTAGCAGCGTTATCAACACGAGAATCGTGGCCGACAGCGCAGCGAAAGCGGGGTTGCGCGTGCACCAACGTCGCATCTCTTCGGCTCTCGTCAAACGCCTGGCACGAACCGGTTGACCGCTCAACAGGCGATCCAAGTCGTCGGCCAATTCAGTCGCGGACCCATAGCGACTTTCGGGCTTTTTCTCCAAGCACTTTAGACAGATCGCCTCCAGATCTTTGGGACAATCAGGATTGATTCGTTGCGGTGGGATCGGCGGCTGGGATTGAAGCGCTACCATCGTGTCGGCATAGGATTCTCTTTTCAGTGGCGCGCGACCGGTCAGTGACTCATAAAGAACAGCACCGAGAGCGTAAACATCGCTGGCCCGAGTCGTTTCGTCAGAATCTCCGGCCGCCTGCTCGGGGCTCATGTAAGCGGGTGTTCCCATCACCGCGCCCGATCGTGTGTCTCCGTCATCGGTATCGACCGACTTTGCCAACCCAAAGTCAACAATGCGAGCCGCGTCGGCTGAGTAGCTTTCCGCCACATCGCCTTCGGAATCAAACAGAATGTTCTCGGGCTTGAGATCTCGATGCAAGATCCCGCGGCTGTGCGCATGCTGGATCGCCTGGGCGAGCACCTTCACCAATTCGGCAGATTCCCGCCAACTCGGCTTGGCGATCCGCCCTTCGCGGACCGCTTTGAATCGAGCCGCAAGGGAACCGCCACGGCAGTAAGCTGATGCGATAAAACAAATCGACCCGACCGAGCCGGCTTCATAGACCGCCGCGATGTTGGCGTGGTCCAGGCTCGCGGCCAGCCGCCCTTCACGGAGAAATCGGTCGCGGCTTCCCTTGTTCAGCAACGTCTCGATTCTGGGCACCTTCAAAGCAACTTCGCGCTCCAATTCCGGGTCCAACGCGACGAACACCAGCCCAAAACCACCGCGACCGAGTGAGCGAAGAATCTTGAACCGCCCGAACTTGTTCGGCACTGCATTAAAGCCACCTATCGCGGCCTGCTGCTCGTCTCGTCCGTCCGAAAGTTCCTCAAAGAGTTCCGGAGTATGCTGTCGAACGCGATCGATCAATTGCAGGCAATCGTCAAAGCTTATCTCCTTCTTTGCAGCCGCCCGGGTGTTGTCTGCAGCACGCTCCCTGTGTGTCGAACCATCGTGCGTCGAGCATTCACGGGGGTTCTGCCTGGGACGGAACACTTGACCTGGTACCGCTGAATCGTGATGGTTCATGGTTCGTCTCCCAGCTTTCCCTTGAGTTGGTGGAGAGCCCTTGTCCAGAGCTTCTTTGCCGCACCACCGCTACGGTTCATACGCACCCCAATTTCATCGAAGGAAAGTCGTTCCCAATTCCGCAGCATGATTACTGCCCGATGATCATCGCTCAACTCACCCATAGCAGCCCGCAACCGCCCGGCGTCTTCTTTGGATTCGGCAGCAACCAGCGGCGACGGACCTGCGTCGACGAGCGGATACGAAAACTCGCTGTCATCCCCACGCACCTCGCGCCGCACGTCCCGTTTCTCGGTGTCAAAGTAGATCCGTCGTGCTTCGGCGATTTCGTTCTTCAGGATTTTGCGGACCCATGCGAGAAGCGTTTCCTTGGTATCGCCCTGAAATCCGTCAAGATGGTGCTGGACCTGACGCAGCGCCGATTGCACCAGATCCGAGGCACCGACCTTGGCCTGCAGTGCGTCATCTAATTCCTGGCTTGCAATCATCAGCAGATAGGTCCGCACGGTTAATATTAATTCGCTGCGAGCTTCGGGGGACCCGCCACGCGCTCGATCGATCAAATCGTAGGACTCAAGTTCTTCAATCACCTTGGAACCCTCGGCCCCGTTCTGATGCGGATCGTCTGGCAGATCATCGTTGGTCCTGGCCATTGCACGGGATGCGATGCTTGGGAAGAAGTGACACGCCCTCCACGATTATTTTGAGGAATGTTGGAGTTCGCATCAAAAAAAAAACCTAACGGCAGCAATTTCGGCAATTTGAGCAGCTAGTGCTTCGTCAACCTTTGATTTTAGGGTTGGGAACCTAGCGGAAGTCGTCAAGACTTTCGAGGGTTCCTGAGTGCGGCCGAAACTCTTGACGAGTTTCGCAACCACGTAGGTCAGCCTCTTTGAGGCTGATGCCGGCAACGCGGCGTTTTTTTTCGAGTCTCGGAGAGACTCAACTACGTGACCTGCCGGCGGAACCCATCGCAGAGTCTAATCAAGTGTTTACGGTCGTTGTTCCAGAACACTTCCACCAAACCCACGCTGTTGGTTATCAATCGATTTCCAACAGCCGTGTTTTGGCGACATCGATCAAGGACTGCAAGTTGGGATTGTCGCCATAGAGTTCGATCAGACTTTCCCAAATCGTTTCAGCCTCTTCGATGCGTTCTTCGGCGGCCAGTTTGTCTGCCTCGTCCAGTTTCGCACGTACGATTTTTGCTGCGTCACTGTTCATATGCGGGTCTTGTTCCAAGATCCCGATCTGGTGCCGCGCCGCATCAACGGCCACCTTGTATTCCGGGTCATCTCCTAAAACGGTAACCATACTGCGATACTTCTCGATCGCCTTTTCGTACTCCTCGTCTGCCCAAAATTGTTGAGCCTGTTTGTGCAACAGTTCGCCTTGGTCTTTGATCGGCAGATTGCTTTTGATTTTGACGGACAACTGATGCAGAAACTGACGCACATTGATTCGGTCGATTTGCTGTTGCGCCCATTCGGCGTTGGGGCCGTCCGGGAATCGCATCAACAATTCTCGTAGCGGTTGGTTTTCCGCTTCCGACCAAGCCGATCTCGTATCCTGGGCCATCAATTTTTCCGCGCGGGAACGCAACGTCGCTTCGCTTGCCGGCCACGCCACGTAGGCCAACAGCATCAGCAACACTGCCAAACCGCCCAGCAATAACCACGGCTGGTCGTGCCAGACCGTCGCGTCAGGCGTCTCTTCTTCTTCGGCGGCATTCAAGTC
The DNA here is from genome assembly GCA_020426665.1 of Planctomycetales bacterium. GTDB lineage: Bacteria > Planctomycetota > Planctomycetia > Pirellulales > Pirellulaceae > Stieleria. Next base: position 9,351 of record JAGQPO010000244.1, on the reverse strand, counting down.
GACCACGCCACGGCCGAGTATCGTTCTTGCCTCGTCTTTTTCTCGCTGGCTGGTCACTTGCAACGGACTGAAACCACTGCTGGCGTGCTCGGCAACCCCGGTTCGAGACAGCGAACGTTTGCGAACCTCTGCCAACGCCAACTTGACGGCTGTCGCGGTTGGCGGTCGATTCACCGGATCCTTCTCCAGCAACTGCATGATCAATTTGTCGAACCAAACGGGACAATCCAAAACGATCGACGCGGGCGACTGTGGGATCTGAGTCGATGCATTCGAACGGATCTCTTGGATCGTGTCGCCTTCAATTGGTAACCGCCCTGTGATCGCATGGTACAGCAGCGCGCCGAGGGCATACAAATCTGATGACGTCGTGCACGGTGCCGTCAACGCACCTGCCACAGGTGCCATCAATTCGGGAGCCTGGCGGGTTGCATGATCGACCGATGGGGGGCGTTGCGATCGAAACGGAGAACCGTACCGGTCGATGCGCACGTCCAACAAAACCGGTGCAAAACCGGAAACAATGACCTTGTCTGGACAGATCGCGCCGTGGACAACCCCTTGAGAATGCAGATACTCCAACGCCTCGGCAAGGCCCTGGCCGATCTCCAACGCGTTCTCCCACGAAAGACGCGTCGTTCGCTCGATCTGGCACGACAGTGTGTCGCCTTCGATCAATTCATAGGCCAGGTACGCATCGGTTTCTTCAAACCCGCCTCCATAACACTTCGCGACGCAAGGATGCGACAACAGTTTCAACCGCTCCCATTCGTCGGCAAATGCACGCCGCGCTTCCGGCGTGCCGCCAAACGGGGCGGAAAACACTTTGACCGCGATCGCTTTTTTTAATTGGACGTGAATCGCGCGCCAGACCGTACTGGTCGACGGGTGGTCGCCAAGTTTTGATTCGATTGCGAGCGGGCCGAGGCGGCTGCGGGGCATCGTAGGATCAGACGAATCACGAGACGCGGGCGGATCGGAAAGGGGTTCCATAGCATAACCAATCTCGCCACAAAGTGGACGGACAGAAAGTCACGCCCACCACACGGGTATCCACGGAACACCGAGATTCTGTGACCTAATCTTTCATAACTCCAATCCGCCTAGGGCCACGCGTCAGTTTTGCTCCGGTAACACCGGTTGTAACGACGCGGTCGCCCCTCGTCTCCGAGCCACCCATCGCGATGAAGATCCAGCAAAAGATCCCCTGTATTGTCCTTGCCGTTGCCATGTTCTCGGCCGCGTCCGCTGTTGCGCAAACCAGTCTGGTCAGCGCAGGCGGCCAAGGCGAATTGAACGCCGCGAACAACCTCCAGATCGCCGCACCGGCCGATCCCGATCTGGTAGTCGGCAACGACGCATGCGTCAAATGCCACGCCTCGGAAGTCAAAGTCTGGCAATCGACGCCACACGCAACCACTTTTGACCAACTGCATCGAAAGCCGGAAGCCAAGGAAATCGCGACCAAACTGGGCCTGCGGTCAATCAAACACTCCGGCCGGTGTGTCGCCTGTCACTACACCCAACAATCCGATCATGGCGCTGCGTCATCCGAGGATGCCGCCCATGTGATCGCCGGTGTCTCCTGTGAATCCTGTCACGGTGCCGCCAAACAATGGCTGGACCTACATCACAATTACGGCGGCGAATCGGTCACGCGGTTAACGGAATCGCCCGCACATCGCGCCGAGCGGATTTCACAAAGCATCCGAGCCGGCATGAGGAACCCGACAAACGTTTACCTGGTCGCGCAGAGTTGTCTGCGATGTCACACGACGGCTGATGAAGAATTGGTGAACGTCGGCGGGCATTCGGCCGGTTCACTGGATTTTGAATTCGTGTCCTGGAGTCAAGGAACAATCCGCCACAACTTCTTGCAAAGTGACGGCAAGGTCAACGGCGTTCGGTCGGCGGAGCACCTGCGCGTCATGTTTGTCGCCGGCATGATCGCTGAACTGGAAGCATCACTGCGTGCAACCGCAGCGGCGACTCAAAAAGCAAAGTTCGGTGTGACGTCGGCTCAGCGGGCGGATCGTGCGAAGAAACGATTGCAAAGCGTTGCCGCCAAAGTCAGCGACCCGATCCTTCAACAGATCCTAGAGATCGCCGGCGGAGTTCAACTAAAACTGAATCATCATGCGGAACTGAACGCGGCCGCGGACAAAATTGCCGCGTTGGGCTACGAATTCGCGGCACAAAATGATGGCAGCACGTTGGCGAACCTGGATGCGTATCTTCCCCAGACGCGCAAGTAGTGGACCGACGATCGATTTTGGGGTAGCGGAACTCGTCAAGAGTTTCGGCTGCACACAGGAATCCTCGAAAGTCTCGACGACTTCCGCTACGGCCCCAACCGCAAAATCAAACGTTGGCGAAGCAGTAGGTATCGGAGCGCTACAGGTTGTCTTGCCCGGTAAAATTCGTGACCAGCGCCCGCAGTTTGCGACGCAACACGCCGTAACTAAAGAAAGCTCGACCGATTTCGTAATTGAAATCGACCATCGACTCGCGATACTCGCGATCAGAGATGATCCTTTCGACTTTGGCAACAACGTCGCGGGTCAAGTACCCCTGCATCGCAATCACCTTTGCACCTTTCGGTTCAATGTCCGCGACATAAATCGAATAGCGATTGACCAAAACAGGCTTGCGAAAATAGAAGGCCTCCAACAGTGCATTACCGAATCCTTCGTAAAGACTCGGATAGGTGATGAAGTCGGCCTGTGAATAGGCATCGGCCAGTGTGTAGATCTTCGTTCCGTCGGCGTTCAAACCGCGTTTATCGCCGACCTGTTGATCACACAGCAACAAGTGCACCCCGCTGGATTCGGCCAGGTCTTTCAAGGCGACCAGGTATTCGTTCCCTTCATCGCCGCTGGCGTGGGAGATCACCAGTTTGCACTTGTCATTTTTCAAGGCGGCGACCAAGGCGATCGAATGTTCGATCCCTTTACGCGGAACGACACGCGTCGGCTGTAGAAACAGGATATCGTCGTCGTCCAAACCGATGTCTTTACGAAAACCTCTGGCGTAATCATCGACCTCGTCAGGTTCCGTTTCGAAATCCAGGACGTTGGGAACCAGGATCGACGATACACCTCGCCGGTGGGCCAAGTCCTCTTGGGCAAACGAATTGATCGTCACATTTTGGATTTGTGGCAGCGCCGGTGGAAACGCCATCCATAACAAATCGGTCACCGCCGAAACACTAAACCGATCTCTTTCCCAGTAAAAATCATGATGGTGGGCGATCGTCGGAAACCCGGTCTCGGCGATAAAGTGCGTCAGCGCCACTCCGAGAGGAATGTTCATCGGAATGCATAATGCGTTCTGAACGATCAATAGATCCAAGTCGTACCGTCGCGTGAATTCGTAAAGCGTCCCTTTCAAATAATCGGCCAACGCATAAATCCGCCGCGTGACATCCGGCGTTCGCGTCCTGGTTCCAAACGCTCGGCGGTTGATCCATTCGATATCGGGATGTCCGAAATACGCGTGTGGAACAACCATCGATGTATCGCGGTCACGATCACTCTGGCCGGAATACCAATGACTGATGTGGCGGTGGTCCCACAATACCTGAGCCCATTTTGCACTTTCCAATGAAACGCCATCGGTACCAGCAAACCGGGTTCCGACAAATCCAATTTTTACACCCATGTCACAATCATCTTTTGTATTGGAGAGCACTTACAGAGGCATGAATCATTAGTGCAATTTCAAGGTTCTCGCAGTCGGTCGCCGAACTCTTCGAGGTCGGCCCGACCGGCCACGGAGTGTCCGGCGACAATCCCTTTCATGTTTGAAAATGCTCTAGATGCAATCGAGCAACTGGGTCAGTTGCGTCAAAACAATGTCGTGATCCAGATTCGCCACGCGAGAATCATCAGCACGCGGTCTCAGGCTGCGGCGATCGCCTGCAAACCATGCCGTTCGCAGCCCCGCCCGGGTCGCCGCCCAAACATCATTTAATCGATCATTTCCAACATAGATTGCTTCGCGGGGACTTATTCCAACACGTTGCAACCCACCACACAATACTTCAAACAAACGTGGCCCCGGTTTCCCATGTCGATAGCGGCACGAAAACACACACAAGTTCAAGTCAAAAACTGAATCGACGCCGAACCGCCCATCTAAATCTTCGACCAGCGGCAACGTGAATCCTTGTGCGTTGCTGACTATGCCTAGCGTGAGACCGGAATGTCGGAGTTTTTCCAGCAATTCTGCCGCACCGGGCATCGGCCATGTCGGATTGGCAGCAGCCTCGTACCTGGCGGCCAAGCGGTTGATTTGTTCGGTTGTCGCCGAATGGATCCCACAGTCGATCAACGTTTGTCGCCAGACATCGACGATATCGACTTCCGGTTGGGGGCATGATTCGGATTTGCGAAGCATGTTGCTCGCGTTAATACGCCGGTGCAAGTCGTCAACGGTCGGTCGGCGGCCCCCAGCACCTGGTATGCCGACCGCATCCATCGCCGCATCGATATGCCGGCCGGAATCATGCGAATTGGCCGATCCAACGTCGCCGCTGCCACTGATCACTAACGTCCCATACACATCGAAGATCACAGCCTTGATCCCGCGCAACGATTTCAAAATGGGCTCCACATCGGTCGCAAGCGGAAACAATTCCGACCGATGCTGAACGACAGGGTCGTACCAGGTGCTGCTCATCTTGCGATCTCCGTCTCCGTTCGGCAAGGATAATAGGCTCGGTGACGAAAAACCAAGTCAATGACCGAATCCTGCGGGGCGGAATCGGATTTCGGCGGCCGATCATGTTTCGTTGTCAGCTTTCCAGATGTCGCGGAGACTGGCTCCCGGAGAACGTCGTTGTATATCTTCGCCAATCTTTCGGCTGCCGCCGCGAGTGAATAATCAGTCGCAATCAACTGCTCATTGTCCCGCAGAGTCTGCTCGTCAAATGGATTCGCAAGCCAGCCCACCAAACGGCTGTTCAAGTCCATGACTTCGTTTTCAAATCCCTTGTCGCGACTGATTCGACGGAGAACTTCGATTTGACGTTTGGGCGTGAGCACGGCAAAGTCGATCCGGCGGTCATCACAATTTGTTGTCCGATGTTCAATTCGCCATGGCTGGGCCGTTATTTCCGTCAACGGTTCCCATGCTTTTTGAAACGCGTGTCGGCTTTCAAGCACACACTCGTTGATCCATCCTGGGGCTCCGGGAATCTCCACACGATCGTAAAACCGATCCAGACAGACGCCCGATCGCGTGAAGTCATCGACAACATTGGGCAGCCGTCTGGCCACGACACCGCGATGCGCCAACCACGGTTCCAGATAAGCCATTCCAAAACCCTCGGCGACGCTGGTCGACAGAACGAAGTCGGCAGCCGAGAGGTTTTCAATAAAAGAAACGTCGGCAAAGGTTCCGGCATCGAAGACCGCCTGGGGCGCCACGATGGAACCCAACTCTTTCCAACGACGATAGGATTGGAATTCAATCTCGGTCGTCGGCGGCAACGTGATGCCCGCATACATCGATTCTGGCAACATCCGAGAGAGCAGCAAGAACTCACCGACATTTTTGCGTCGGATCCCGCGCACCGGATACAAACACCAGCGTGCATCACCGGGCAACGAAGCGGCGCGGCGTATCGCGTGCAACGATGTCGATTGATCCGGCAATTGACGATTCCCCAGTGTCACACTGTTGGGAAGCAAATGCACACGCCCACTGTCGATCCCCAGCCGCGCCAACACATCGGCATCCCCGCGCGTCAACGTCACATAATGCACGCCGGAAATATCCGGGTAACAATACCGGTTCACCAATAAAGGGGTCAGGAACCTTTTCCCCGTATCGCAATAAAGGGTCCTGACCCCTTTTAGAAGGTTGCTGTAGTTTTCGCAGCGCAGGTCTTCGGCGAAATCGTGGATCTGTAAGACCTGCCGAGCACCGTGCCGCGAAGCGAGCAGCTTGATGACTTGCGGCGCGGCAACGTTTTTACCTAACGAGTGATTGTGCCAGTGCAAGACGGTGTCTTGAATGGACAAACCGAGCGAATCGAGGCCGCCGACAATTTGGGTAACCAATCGTTCGGCACGTTCCGCAAGACCGGCGAAGTCTTCATCCATCGGATCGCGACCCAAAACGACAGTGTCATAGTCGATACCTTCGACGATCAATTGCGTTGTCTGATCCAGAGTCCTGTCGGACAGACCGTCATTGCGTCCACCGGAAATCAGTACGATTTTTCCGGCGACCTTCTCGCGCAGCGACGCGACATGGTTTTCGACGACCTGTGTGACGCCACCACGGCGAAAATGGCAATGCAGGATGGCGATGTTGGGCGGGATCGGGTCACCTCGGTTGGTTCGGCAAATTGGTCGCGATGATTCCGTTGTCACCGTAATTGTCGACTTCGTTGACGCTCAGACTGTCACTATAGAATTCGGTTTTGACGATCACGATGTCACCGCTGTCGTCTTCCTCGACCGCCGCACCGTGGTGACGCGTCAATTCAAGAGTCGCCAGAAACCAACCGATCAACGCCGATTTGTGGACTCCGGCTTCGACAAGATCCAATAACGGAACACGAGGCCGCTGCGCCAACCGCTGGTGGATCTTTTTCATGTAAACATGGATCGGCGTGTCATCATAGATGACTTCGGTCTGTGGAGGTCCGGCGGATTCTCGCATGATCCGTCCGAACGCGCTGACCAAGTCCCAAATCTCAAGGTCCGCGATGGGTTGGTCTCCGGGATCGATCCGCCGGCGCGGCAGGTCGTCTGCCATTCGATGGTAGCGCAATTGCCAGCGTCCCGCCATTTCATCCAGAACCGAGGCCGCGTCGCGAATCTCTTTGTATTGCAGCAACCGCTCAACCAATTCCGATTGAGGATCTTCGATCTGCTCGTCAACCTCTTCTTCCTCGACCGACTTCGGAAGGACAGCCAGACTTTTCAGTTCGACTAACGTGCTGGCAAGGTCCAGAAAGTCACCGATATCGGTCAAGTCCAGTTCCTGAAGCAAGTCCAAGTACTCGCCATACTGCTGGATCACCTTCGCCAACGAAATCTCCATCAAGCTGACTTCTTGGCGGCGTGCCAGATATAGAAGCAGGTCGATGGGGCCGTTGTAGACTGTGAGTTCGACGCGAAACGACATGGATACGACTTGGTGTGATTGGGATCACCTAGTCTATCCTAAACCGCCAATTGAACCAAATCCTTGCCTACGGTTTGCCCGTTCGCTTCGATCGCCTTTCGCTCCAATTCCTCGGAAACAAGGTCGTAAAATACGTCCCGTTGACGCGGCTGGAACCCCAGTTCTTCAATCGCTTCACGGATCTGTTTCAGGGACATGAAGTGGACAGTTCCGGCTTCGGCGACCACATTTTCCTCGATCATCAAGCTTCCCATGTCGTTGGCGCCGAACAACATCGCCAGTTGGCCGATTTTTAAACCCTGGGTCACCCAACTGCTTTGGATATTCGGAATGTTGTCGAGAAACAAACGCGAAACGGCCTGAGTTTTCAGATACTCAAACGCTCCGGAGGGCGGAATGTCGGACATATCGGTGTTGTCCGGTTGAAATGTCCAGCAGATGAACGCGGTGAATCCGCCGGTTTCATCTTGCAGATCACGGATTCGCTGCAAATGCTCCATCCGTTCGGCCAATGTTTCGACATGGCCAAACATCATCGTCGATGTGCTGATCCCGCCCAGCTTGTGCCAGACTCGCATCACGTTCAACCAATTGTCCGAGTTGACTTTGCCACGAGTCAAAACGTCGCGAACTCGGTCGACCAGGATCTCGGCTCCTCCGCCGGGGATGCTGCCCAGCCCGGCGGCCTTGAGTCGCGTCAGCACTTCTTCGATCGACAGATTGTTGACCTTTGTAAAATGGTACAACTCCGGTGGGCTGAATCCATGGATATTGACCGACGGGAACGCGGTTTTGATATCGGTCAGAAGCTCTTCGTACCAATCCAGCTTGAATTTGGGATGCAATCCGCCTTGCATCAAAATCTGGTTGCCGCCGACCGCAACGGTTTCCTGGACTTTCTGCAACAGTTCCTCGCGTGGCAACACGTAGCCTTCGTCACTTTTGGGGCCGCGATAAAATGCACAGAAATGGCACACCGCGGTGCAGATGTTTGTGTAGTTGATGTTGCGATCGACGTTGTAGGTTCGATACGGCTCGGGATGCATTCGGCGCGAGACCTTGTCGGCTGCCGCACCGATCGCCGCCAAATCGTGGCTCTCGAGCAGTTTCAATCCGTCCGCGGCCGAAAGTCGCTCGCCGGCAACCGCTTTTTCCAAAATTTCAGTAATCATGTTTTGTCAATTGATTCAGTGGTGATCCTGTCGATCAATCCGAGTTCTTCACACCCTTCCCGGAATCGCAGCAGTCCATTGCGTTCTTGATTGCCGAGTTGAAAGTGCAGATTCTCTGCAAAATAACGATACAAGTCTTCGTTTGTCAGCCCATATGCCGCGGCATGCGTCGCCGCGATTGATTCTATCTCTGCGACGCCGCGGTCGCGGCACGTCTGCAACGTTTCCGCAAGGTCGCCAACGTCGACGCCCGGCCGGGCCACCCACATCGCAAACACAAATGGAGTTTCGGTGTGACGACACCAGCGGTCACCGAGATCCCAAATCTCGTTATAGACACCGCGTTCGGGATGCATCGCGCGATCACCAATGACCAAGACGGCATCCGCGTCCACCGATTCCGGCGTTTGCTCCATCTCAAAAACCGTCGTCTCGGGTTTCAATCCGTACATTTGCCAAAGCAGTATACGGATCATCGCCGCACTCGTCCGACTGCCCTCGTCCAGTGCAAGTCGACGAATACTCCTGACGGGAACGCGACTAACCAGCCGCACGCTCCAAACCGGCCCGCGACACGCGATCGCGGCATCGGAAACGATGCGGTACCCGTCGCCACGAAAATACTCCACGGACGGAATCAGTGCGACGTCAAGCTCGCCGGACTGCAATTGGGCGGCAAGTCGACTGGGCAGATTCAAGACCAGCGAATCGCCAGCGCCGAGAGCATCTTTCAGCCCGTGAATCAGCGGTTTGGTGTTCAGGTAAGAAACGGCACCTAGGCGAGTCATTTTTTTGACCAGAATGGAAGCTGGATACGCCAAAACGAATGGGAGAACCGCATTTTCGCCGGGCGGTTAACAGATTAATCGATCGACGGCCGTTTGTGACCGGGAGCGATTACTCAGAACGGGCAAGGAGCTTCGACCTGAACACGCCGGCCCGATGCCGGATCATGGAACCCCAGGCGAAAGGCGTGCAATAGAATACGTTTGTCGGTGGCGTGATCCGGCATCGGACCGCCCATCGCGGTGCGCTCATT
>JAGQPO010000243.1 GCA_020426665.1 Planctomycetales bacterium | reverse complement strand
ACGGGGTTTTGCATCCCAATGCCTTTTCGTCGGCGCTGCTGCCGTCAAAGGGCATGATCAGTTGGGCGCCGACCAAGATCGGTGATGCGCCCAGTCCATGAAGGCTATGGGATTTCACTTCCGAATTCTTCCAGACAGTCGCGCCTTCGTAATCGACGGCGACGATCGTCCCGTCCGCAAAAACAGCGTACACCTGTTTGCCGTCGGTCAGCGGTGTCGGGGTGGCGTACGAGTTTTGTAACCTTTTGGCACCGGTTTGTTGACGGTGGACTTCGCGGTCCCAGCGGATGTTACCGGTCTTGCGATCGACACAGATCACATGACACGATTCGCCATCTTCGGTGGTTGTGGTCAAGAACAGATGTTCGCCGTGCACGATGGGCGATGACCAGCCATTGCCAGGAATACTTGTCTTCCAGGCAACGTTTTCTGACGCTGACCACTGAATCGGTAGCTCCGTTTCGCTGGACACGCCTTGGCCGTTGGGCCCGCGAAACCGCGTCCAATCCTCCGAACGAACTTGCGTGGCGTTTAAACCGCAGGCCAGAAAACAAAAGCAACACAGAAGGGAAGATGGACGGCGCATTGGCGGAGTTCTCGATGCAAATGTCGGTATGATTTTTATAGCATCATACCGCACGCTGATCCGGCGTGCCGCAAAAAACGGCACGCCGGCAACCGAATGTCAACTCAATGCTAATGCCCTTTGTGGGCGATCGGTTCGACTGTGATGGCCATGACAATCGGCGCCGAATGATGATCGGGTTTGATCAACTCGATCGTTTCGATTACGGCATCGCTTTTCGGTTCGATCTTGATGTACCGCAATTGGCCTCCGTCACGCGTCCTCAATGCGAACTGTGACTTCGGGACGTCGAATTTGCCGATGTAATCCGCGATGTGTTGGCCGTCGATCAGTCGATGGTCTTCGCTGTTTCCGTCGGCGTAAACCAGTCGGACGATCATGCTGACGCCGCGGTCACCGGGTTCTTTGGATGCCCATCCGGCGACTCCGCCCAGAAGGTGAACAGACTTCGCCGCCGTTCGGCAACGGACTTCGACGCGTTTTGGCATCTTCGGTGCGAAAGGTCCCTGCGGTCCATGCAACATCACGGCGTTCATCACACCGGCTTTATTAGGATCGATCATTTGGAAAGGGATTTCGCCAATTTGTTGGATGCCCCAGTTCGGCAATACCAGTCGCTCCAACCTGTTGTCGCGACTGTAGAACATGCCTTGAGTCGTCGTCACGTTGGCAACTTTTTCCAATCCCAGCGGGATGAACTTCTCGGCTTGCGTCAGGTATTCCAGCAAGTCGGTAAACCCTTTGTCGTCGATCGATTGCTCGAATCCTTCGGGCATCGCGGAGTTGCGCGAAGGTCGCAGTTGATCGATGTCTTCTCGCAAGACGGTGTGGCGTTTGCCTTGTGCGTCAACGATTTCGATCGTCGTCAACGATTCTGCACTCAGCAGCCCACTGATCACCACGCCATCAGCCGTCAGAACTGAATACAGCCTGTAATTAGCTTCGACACTTCGATTGGGGTCCAGGATGTGGGTCAACAGTTCGGCTTTGGGGTGCACCGACATGCCGTTCAAATTAGGGCCGACGATGTTGCCTTCGCCTTTGAAGATGTGGCAGGTCGCACAGTTTTTGGTGAAGATCGCTTTGCCCAACTCTGGGTCTCCGGTTTGCTCGGTCAACGTCATTTTGGCTTCGACCAACTTAGCGCGGTCGCTGTTGATCACGACGCCGCCGGCCTCGAACAGTTTTTTCGCGGTGCGGCGTATCTCCATCGTCGGGTGCGAACTTAACGTCCCGCGTTGCTCCAGTGTCAAATCGTTGATTTGAATCTCGCCCTCTTCCATCGCAGACAGCAACGCACCGGTCAGTTCCGGCCGCGACAACATCACGCGGATCAAACCCTGGCGGATTTCCGGAGTCGCCGATTCATTGATTTCCAACAGTCGGTCGGCCAAATCATCAACCTTCGATCCGCTTAATGTCTGAATCAGTCCGATCGACAGGCTGACCGGCGATTGCGGTCCGATCAATTCGACGATCGCGTCGGCAGAATCTTCGCGGCCTGGATCCAGGGCGATCAATTCATTTGCCGCAGCCAATCGTTCTTTGACGTCCAGATCGGTATCGGTGGTCCGCTGAATGAACGCGTCGACGATCGGAGCAATTTCTTCTTCAAGCGAGTCGTTCGACCATGCCGTCGCCAATCTCGCCAAAGAAGCTTTGCTGCTGACCGATGCGGCGGTGAAAACCGAACGCAATGTTTCATCTTCGGAATTCGGCAACGTGATGGAGTAATCCTTGGGCCATCCACGAGACAACCCGGCGATCACAAAATCATTCGCAGGGCCTTTGCCATTTGCCATTGCACCCAACAGTTTTGCCAAAGCGATTGGGCTGGGCTGAGAGCGGGCGAAGTGTTCTGCGACCCGCGCGATCGAGGTCTGTGACGCGTCTGGCAATGCTTTGCTGCCGGCGAGTGCTGACGTCAGGAAACTCTCCGCATGCATTGCTCCGGCACTCGTGATCGCGTCGGACAGCCAACGGTCGTTTGCGATTCTTGCATCCGAGATTGCTTGGGTTAACGCCGGGCCAGCGTCAATTGATTCGGTATCCGAGATCTTTAACAGCGCCGCCAAGACAACCTGGTCGTCATTGTCGGCGATCAACCCTCCGGCAGTTAACGCATCAAACGTCGCTTTGGTTTGGGGAAGAACGCGAATTGCGTTTAGCCGCACGCCGGCGGAAGGATGTGACAACGCTGCGACGACGGCGTCAAAGACTTCGCCGCTGTCGGCGTTCAGTGCGCCCAGGCCTTCGAGAGTGTGCAACGCGTGGATCGCGGCGACGTTCAATCCGATCGTATCGACCGATTGATCCGCTAGCAGAGCCAACAATTGGGGAATCACATCAGACTTTTGGCGTTCGACCAACAGACGTTGCGCCGACAACCGCACCTGCATCGTGGGGTTGGATAATGCCGCGACAAGTTCCTTTGCCGATGAGTCGGCGGAAAGCATCGATCGGGTCGGCGATTGTGGCACGTCGGGCGCGACGCGATAGATTCGTCCATACTTCTTGTCACGCAGCTTGGTTTCATAAGCAGCGCCTTTTCCGGTCTTGAATCCCTGGGGCGTCGGATTGTGCTGGACGATGTAATTGTACCAGTCCAATACCCATACGTTTCCGTCGGGTCCGACTTCGGCCATGATCGGGGCGGTCCATTCGTCATCGCTGGCAAACAGGTTGACGGGGCTTTTCGATTTCATTCCCGCGCCGTCACGCTCGATCACAAACGTTCCGACTAATTTTCCGGTCGGTCCACAAACGAACGCCGTGCGGTTCCACCAACTCTCGGGGAAATTGCGTGCGGTATAGATCGCGTGACCGGCGGCGGCGGTGTAGCCTCCGTGGTGGTCAACTTGTCGAACCTTGTCGGTGATCGGTTCGAACAAGTGGTCCGGGCTGATCATCGATAATCGTTCTGGCGCCCATCCCTTGACGCGTTCGTAATAGCGGTTGGGGATCGGCATAAAGAAACTGGGGGCTCGGTTTGCCGTCGACCCGAAAATCAAACCGTCTTCGGAGATCCCCAGGCCCCAGGTGTTGTTCGTTGTCGATCGGATAAATTCCAGCTGTTCGACCTTTGGTGAATCGTCCTGTGACAATTTGAAACGAAAGAATCCCATTCGGAAATTCGGTTGTTTTTCTCCATTGATCACCGGCGCCGAATCGTTATAGCCCTGCATGGCCCAGATCCAGTTGTCCAGGCCATTGCGGAAATTGCTGACACCGCCGTGTGTGTCGCCAAGCGTCCAATTCGAGATCAACACCTGTCTTACGTCCGCTTTTCCGTCGCCGTCGGTGTCTTTCAAGTACAGCGTTTCGGTGCCGTTTTGCACGACGACGCCGCCACGGTGAAATGCGATCGCAGTTGGTATGCTCAAGTCTTCGGCAAAGATCGTCGACGTGTCGGCCTTGCCGTCGCCGTTGGTATCGTGAAGAACGCGAACGCGATCGCGGCCGCGGTTACCCGCTTTCAATTCGTTCGGGTAATCGACCGTTTCGCAAACCCACAAACGGCCTTCCCCGTCCCAGTTCATCGCGATCGGTTTGCCGCCGAACATTTTTCCGCCCAGCATCGATTCATCGGCAAACAATTCGACGTGCAAGCCCTCGGGCGTGACGATGTGTTGCATCGACTGTTCCGCCGGCGCAGGTTGTTGCATCAGCGTGAGAGTCTTTCCATTACCCGCCGCATAGTTGGGGATCTCTGGTCCGACATCGACATACTCGAATGCCTTCAGGCCGGTTGGAAGTTTCTTTTGGGCTGCCAGTGGCTCGGGAACCCTGACCGTCTCGATTCCCGTCGGGCCTTCCCCACACGCCCAGCGGATTCCACGTTCAATCAAGTCGTGAAATCCCGGCTGATTCCAAGTCCGTTCGTCGTGTCCCCACGCGGTGTAAAAAACGCGTCCTTTTCCGTGTGATCGAATCCAAGTCCACGGCTCGCGGGAGTTCCCGTCGGCTTGCATGCCGCCGGCGCGGTATTCAAGAACGACGCGGTTGACATCGTTGTGCAGATGATGCACATAGGTCTCGTCCCAACTCGTGAACGTCGAGTATCCGTTGGTGACCGGATGCTTTGCATCAGACGCCACGGTCGTCATTTCGCCAGTCCCGTGGCGGATGAACTGTGCGCCCATCAACGCCACCACCTCAGGCGAATTGCGAAAACAATACGTTGCACAGTGGATCGGAATAAAACCTTTTCCCGATGCGACGTATTCCAACAATGACGCTGCCTGATCCGGCTGGATCGTGTCGATGTTGGCATACAGAACCAAGCCGTCGTACTGGTTCAGCGTTTCCAAATTCAATCGAGAAACGTCGTCGGTGTATTCCAGGTCGATTCCTTTTTCCGCCATCACGGGGGCAAGGATTTTGAATCGGGTCGCCGGTTGGTGCCCCATTCGATCGCCAAGGAATAGCAGTTTCAGATTGGCGGCACCGACGGTGCCGTGGGTGACCATCACTGCCAAGATCAGAACCAGAAGACGCAACATGGTGGAAGGCCTTGAATTGAAAACGGGAGGGAGAGTGGGGCGAGAGGAGAGAAACGCAATAGCGCTTCGTCAATTCTTGGTTTTTGGGGTACGACGGACTTCTAGTCCGTCGACAAAGGTCGGCTCCAACGGACTGGAGGCCCGTTGGACAAGCATCGCTCAAACCAATAACTAAATCGGAACAAGGCACAAGTGCCGTCAACGTTTGATTTTGGGGTAGCGGAACTCGTCAAGAGTTTCGACTTCGTCCGTCAACTCACGAAAGCCTTGACGACTTCCGCTACGTTCCCAACCCTCAAACCAAATTTGGAAGAAGGGCTAGTTAAAGTCCGGCAGACGAACAATTTCGCCGCCCTTCATCGCCGACTGGTGCGCACAAATACCGGTGCATGTCCAGTTGGCCGCTGTTGGCGCGCTCGGCCATGGATCACGATCGTCTCTGACCGCGGAGACGAATTCGTTGACCATGTGCGGGTGTGATCCGCCGTGTCCGCCGCCTTGCAAGAACGACAAGTGTTCTGCGTCATGAATTTCGGCCGGCAGTGTGAATCGTTGGATCGACTCCGGCAACAAGTGCGCAAAGTCTGGGATTTCGATCTTTTCCGGAATCTCGTGCTCCGGTTTCTTTGCCGTGTGAATCACGTGTGGCTCGTCTTCGATCAGCGTCCACTCAAAACTTTTCTTCGTACCGTAAACATCAAAACTTTCACGGTACTGACGTGCGACGTCGTACAGGAATCGCCAAATGTGCGCCGTTACGTCGCTGTCTTTCAATTTGATGTGGCAGCTTTCAACTGCGAACGGGCTGCCGGACTTCTTCGCGATGTCGTCCCGGACCGTTCCGGAACCGAAACAGCTGACCGATTCGGCCAATGCGTTGGTCAACCCCAGACACGGGCTGACGACGTGTGTCGCATAATGCATCGGGATCATTGATTCCCAATAGCTGGGCCAACCGTCCATATCTTGCGGATGCGAAGCGGCGAGGTATTGGATCTTGCCCAGTTCACCCTTCTCGTACATGTCTTTGATAAACAAAAACTCGCGGCTGTACACCACCGTCTCGGCCATCATGTACTTCAGGCCGGT
>JAGQPO010000242.1 GCA_020426665.1 Planctomycetales bacterium | reverse complement strand
TAAAACGAGGATCCAAGTGTGGCGTCGACTTGTCCCTGCCCCGATTGTTCGCCGAATCGCGGCATGTTTTGAGAAGACGGTGTGTCAACTTCCCGTTTGAACTGCGCGCCACCGGCAACGATTGCACCGCTTTTATTTTTCATCCATTCCTGCGGTGAACCGCTTTGCGATTCAGCTTCGGCAGGTTTGTCGGCTTGCCCGAGGGGCAATTCGAAAGATTCGTCCCAATGGTTTGGCGTTTGTATCCTTCGTCTGGATTCCACCATATCGGCCCGATTTAGGAACTCGCCGGATGGCGTCGACAACTCCGTACCATCCTTCTGGTCTTTTGAGCTTGACACGTCGAAGTCCGAAGCGTTTGTCGCGTTTTCGATTGATAGCTTCAAATCCGGTAGCGGAGTCGTTGGGCTGTCTTCAATCGTGCTTCGACTGAAAGAGGAACCCGAACCGAAATCACGTGGATCACCGAGATTCTCTTCGGCCAATCGCTTGGGTTCTATCGTTTGCGGCACCACCGCCAGACGATCACGAATTGCCGATAGGGCGGACTTAGAGTTGTTCGAGTATTCAAATCTCGTATCGCTTTCCGAATCGGTTGGTTGTTGCGGTACGATCGAGTAGTCGCTTTCGAATTCAGGTTTTTCGGCAGCACTGTAATTCCTCGCTGCTGCTTCACTATCTACGTAGAAATCTTCCCAGTCACTCACGGTCGCCGGACTCCGCTTCAATTCAGCGGCGGATTGACTAACGCGAAGTCGATCACGTGTGTTTAGATAGGAATAGGATGTCATGACCATCAAGCCGCAAAACACAGCTGCGACCAGGACCGCTGTCAATCGCGTCTTGCTCCAGAAGACGTTAGGGATTGACTGTCCCAGAATCACAGTGCCTACAGGCGAGACGGTATCGGTTTGCATTGACAACTTGGATTGCAATACCGCCGACACGGCGGCTCGACGATCCTCTGGCAATTTCCAATCCGAATCTTCGACGTCGAATTCACCCTGGGCGACATCACGCAACAATTCATCGACACGAATGAATTGTTCCTTCTTGGCGGCGAGTTCGGGGTTGTCTTCGATCAGTTTGGACAGCTGATTGTGTTCCAAATCGGACGCTTCACCCAACACGTCGGCAACGACTCGCGCTTCAAGCTCTGGGTCGTTTCGGTCGTTTTGATCTTCTTCGTTCATGACTTTTCGTCGATTCCGAGCGGCCGCAGTTTTTCGGCCAGCTGTTTTAGGATGTGGTGCAGTCGGTATCCGACGTTGCCGATGCTGAGACCTGTTTGGTGACTGATTTCGCTGTACTTAAGCCCCTCGAAATACTTCAACTTGACCAATTCGCGATCGGAGGGGTCGAGTTCATGCAGGGATTGCCGCAAGACACGCGATGCTTCCATCCGTAGCAATAATTCTTCTGGTGTTTCTTCTCCGCTGGAGAGGTCTCGCGAGTTATCGTCGCCGGCAAGTACTTCTCGTTTG
Organism: Planctomycetales bacterium; assembly: GCA_020426665.1. Lineage (GTDB taxonomy): Bacteria > Planctomycetota > Planctomycetia > Pirellulales > Pirellulaceae > Stieleria. The sequence goes on along the minus strand of JAGQPO010000242.1, from coordinate 25,747 downwards.
TTGTCGCGGAGGTAGCTGAACGCCCGATTGCGAACGCTCCGGATCAGCCAAGCTTGTGGGTTTTGGACGTTGTCCCAATGTGAGTGCAGTTGGAGAAAAACATCTTGAACGATTTCCTCGGCGACGGCCCGTCGACCGGTCAGGGTGAACGCATAGCGCAGCAGCGGAGTCTCCTCGGTTTCGAAGAGATTCCACAGGGTGAGTTCACTCAGGGCCTGTCCGTCAGACCGATTGACTCGGGGAGTCGGTTTCAGCATGAAATCTGTTTGGTACGCCTTGCTGTCCTGGATCACGTTCAATTTGTCCCCTCATTCAAGGAGACTCGATCCTGCAGATTTTATTAGCAAGATTCAGGCGTCTTTGTCAGAAATCGCGTTCCACCAACGAAACCGCCCACCCCGCCACCCCGGGGACATGGCACCTTTAGCGCCACCCCGGGGACATGGCACCTTTAGAATCCACCGGGGACACGGCACCAGCCAGGGAGCGGGAAGCAAACGGGGGCAGAATCCACCAGGGACATGGCACCTGAGCCACCAGGGACATGGCACCTGAGTGGGGGCGTAAAGCGAAAATGACTGGCCGCCGCGTCAATCTGATGTTGCGGTGCCGTTGGCTCTGGAGAATTCAGGGACCGATCAGCCAGTCGTGATAGAACGGTGGCAAATAGAGACGGGCTTGCCCGCTGTACGCGCATTGTGAACCGAAACTTCATGTAGAGATGAAGTCTTGCGCGTGGGAAAAAAGATATCGCTGGAGACTGCGGCGTGAAGGAGTCTAGGCCGCCCAGGCGAATAATTCACGAGTTTCCGCGCGCACATGAAAACGCCGCCCGGTCGTCTTGCCTCGCATTTTGTCGATCGACTCTGGTATGCCGACAATGGTTGTGAACAGATTGTCAAAGTTTGCAACCAATTCTAGCCAAACAGTCACTGAGAGTCCGAGGCGTTCAAGAATAGGAGGCGATTCCGCAGGTGTCCTGCCTCGCTTCCCCACGGCCAACTGGCGCGCCGACCAGTCGACAAGTTCCAAGTACTCCTCGACACTCATCGGAAGGAATCCTTTGTCGCTGCAACGCGTGCCGCTGGAACTTGGTTGTGGTCCCGGAAGTTTCTTCGTTTCGCAGAGATCGATCGGTGCCAAGAAGCTATCCGGCTGCCGATCATGCCGGTTGCTAGTTTCCTTGCTTGCAAGTGCTTTTTCAGACGATTCTTCGACAGATCGTGATTCGTCAGTCAATCCTTCATCAGACGATTCTTCGTCGGGTTGTGATTCTGAATTGAGAGCTTCGATTCGCCTTTGAGCAGAGGTGTAGTCGCTCATTTCCAGTGTTTCTGCCATACAGGCGCGGATCCAGTTCAAGTCGACGTAGACGGCGCAAGCGAGAACCGTTTCTTCGTCAATCACAGGGATACCTTTAAATCGATCTTCGAAGAAACGTCCCTTTGCGTCGTCTTCCTTGTTGGCCCTCTGGGCAACTCGCTGGTTCAAGAGCCGCATCCACCACGATACATCACTGAGCCTTTGGCGCGTTTCTTCAAGTTTGGTGGGGCAATTGCGGATAGTATCCAGTTCCGCATTGGTTGGTTGCATCGGATTTCCGTCCTCGTCTTTGCGTTTGGGACAGATCATCATCCAGCGACGCGCCACTTCGGTGTCGTCCCACGTATCGACAATATCGGGCCGCGAGCGAAACAGATGGTGGTGATGGTTCGAAAGGATCGAGTATGAAAGAACGTCGATTGCAAATTGGGCGGCGAACCGCACCACCAGATTTTCGATCCAGTCTTTACGGTGATCGTAATTCTTACCGGAGATAGGGTCGTCGCCTAAGAGCCAACAGGCCCGAGTTGTGCGACTGACGGCATGAATGACTTGGATCGTGCGGGGATCAATTTTATCGCTGCGATTGGAGCGTGACATCGGATCTTCTCTTGAGTCTCGTTTCTAAACGTAGCCACAAGATGAAGTTCTATCTCAACAATTGCAGCGAAAACGAGCCGCTCCCTGCGCCCCAACATGAATCCGATTTCACCCCAACACGTCAACTTCGTCAACCCATTTTTCCAAGAATCGAATGTTTCTTTCAAACAGCGGGGACATGGCACTTCGATATTGGTTGAAAGCATACGCATGGGGACACGGCACTTCCAGGATCGTTGCAAGCAAATCCGAACAAACTGCTGAGGTGCCATGTCCCCGAGGTCTTTGTGAGGTGCCATGTCCCCGGGGTCTCTGAAGTTAGTTGCTAGCCAATGTCGCTGACAAAAACTTCAATCGACGAAAGTAGCTCGTCGACGGCTTCGCGATGTTCGGGCTCGCTCCTCCGATTCGAATGGATCAGGTCATCGATACACCGGTCAAGCTCAGAGAGATCGTCGCGTGCCGTTGACATCGACAACCAGCGTGTTGATTGGCGATCAGTAAACACCGACGCAATCCCAATCGTCGATTCAACATCTCGGCCATTCGGTCGTCGAGGCTCCGCGTCGTTCTTTGAAGCCGGATTCACTATCGCTGCTTCGCCCTCGCTCTCACCCTCACCAGTCGAAGATTGCAGTCGGCCCAGCTCGTTCAGCACTTGCAGAGCATCAAGCGGTGACACGTTTCCGTCACCCGAAACATCAAAAAACCGACTGCTCCCGGCCGGAATCGAGATCGCTCCCTGTTGCATCACAGCCAGGGCGTTGATGACAACCAACGCGTCAAGCGGTGACGTGCGTAAGTCGTTGTTGACATCAAATCGATCGATTGGACTTTGCGCCGGAATTCCGATCGCCAATCCAGGTCCCGCGATCACCTGGATCGTTGAGTTAACAGCGATCGGCGATTCGCCTGGTCCACCGTCTGCATAACGGACGACGGCATGTCCGACCCCGATCGACTGTATCCCCAGCCCCTGCGTCTGGTCACGCACGAATGAGAAAACATTGTCGCCGGCTCCGACAGCCATTTCCCCAAAGTGGTACATGCCCGTCAAATCAACGTCACCGTGTAGCAACCACTCGACGTCGATCCGCTCGCCCATCGCGGCTTGCGCCAAACTGTATTGAAAGAAACCGGCCGGAAATAAAATGTTTGCCGGATAAAGGTTCGGATTGACCGCACCGGTCGCGATCGAGACAGACGACAGAGGTCGCATTAGCGGACTGATGATCGTGACATAGTCTCCGGACACATCCGATAGCAGTGACGCGACATTCCCCTGAAGTCGATCGAAAATCCCGTCGTTGTTTCCGTCTCCAAAGTTTGGTGCACCGTCTTCGACCAAGTCAATCACGCCGTCGCCGTCTGTGTCAGGTTCTTCACCCAAAAAGATCAGGTTGCCAGCCGTTACAGAGGGTTGCAGTGTAATCCGATCAGTCATCACACCGCGCGACGTGATCGGCAATTCGATTTGCGTGAATGCCGGTAGACCGTCGAGTTGCCAAGCTTGCTCGGTTGCGGTCAAGTTGAAATCGGCGCTGCCTTGTTCGTCGGCTGTAACATGCCCGAACGATGCTGCAGTGAAGTTTCCATTCAGTACGGACGGCCGTCCCGTCGCATCGACCGCTGCAATCAGTCCGATGTAACCGCCCGCGATCACCCGAAGATCGATTTGATTGGCAACGATACTCTCTATTCCACCGGCGATGTGGAAGCTGTTCGGACTGTTGATGTATCCGCCGTAACCTTGAACGACAACCGCGTCGACTTGCATCGAAACGTGATCTGGGTCGGTCGTTGATAGTGACGCGGTGATCGTTCCACCCAGACTGGTCAATTGATCAAGCGAGTCGAATTCAAAGCTGCCGGCAATGTTGCCCCCGATGCCCGACGCGACGTCCACCGATGCGAACACTTGCCCTGCGGCTCCATGACCAACGATGCTGGCATCAATCGATCCGCCGACGGCTGAAATCGTCTCAATGTTCCCTCGCAGATCGATGTTTCCAAAAATCGAACCGCCAACTCCGCCGGCTCGCATCGCAGAAATCGATTGTCCGCTGACCGCAACAGACCGAATGCTGCTGCGGTTGCCGACCTGCAAATTAAGCTGGTCTGACAACGATAACTGCTGGTAAGTTCCGGCGTAAAAGTTCGCTGGCGCAAAGTTGCCGCCGACCACACTTAAGTCGCAAAATCCGTCAGTCAAGTCCGCCGACGCGGCAAAATCGCCTCCAGAAATTGAAACGTGACATGCCTGTCCGGCTGACAGGTTGCCTCCGGCCCATCCGCCGTCGATGTTCAACAATTCCAGCCGGCCGTTGACCGCAATATCGACGTTGTCGGCGATACCACCATAAACGTAGATTTCCGCCGGTCGTGCCGAAGTCCCCTCGAGATTGATCGTCGAACCCTCGGTAAGCCCGTCAATAAAGATCGCATCGTCGACTGTTCCGTTTATATTTACGTACCCCAAAAAATCATTCGCTGCCAGCAGATCGACTCGTTCGACATTACCATCGACGACAAGGCTGATCGGAACGACTTGGTCGGACGGTGGATTGGTACCGTTGTTGACCCAATTGATGACAGTATCGGCATTGGTTCCGACGACTTCGATTTGCAGAACGTCAACAGGATCAATTGTGCCAGGGTCTTGTATAAGACGCACGATTGCCTGGCCGGCGCCCAAGACCTCCACGCCGCCTGGAATACGGTTATCAATTCTGTCGACGGCCTGTTCGATTTCCGCGGGCGAGTCCATTCCCAGCGCCGGGCAGCTCATGTGAAAGCGGCCGGTGAGCGCAAGATTATCGACCTGCCACCCGCCGGCACTGGGATCGGTGTTGCGGAGCCGATACGTAACAGGGATCTCGCTGCAAAAGACGCCTTGGATCGGCGCCCCAATTGAGTTAGGCGTCTGAAACACGTCGATATTGCGTCGATTGCGAGTCCACTCGGGCGCGAACGCTGATTGGTTATTGGAAGCCGTATCGTCCTCACTGGACATGATCGGTTCGGCAAACCCGTCGAAGCTCCACGTCAACTCCCAATCGTCAAACGTGCCGTTGTCTTGTTTGCCAAAGAATTGCAGTCCCTGTATCAGGAAACCTCTCTTGGGATCGACGGTGAATTCAAAATACGCATCATCGTTCGAGTTAACGGCGCTGATCGCATAACTGTCACCCAAATGCACGCTACCTTCGGCGGTCGAGACCGCTCCGGGAAGCCCTCGAGAAAACACCGGAGGATTGGTTTCACTGTAGCTGATTTCGCTCGGTTCGAATTCCGTCCGGTGAGGCATCAGCGGGTCTGGATCAGTCAACGATTCAGTTGACGGTCCGACCACAACGACTGCGTCACCGACTGTGTCGAATGAGTCAAACGGAAAGTAGACTAACGTAAAATTAGGTGGGTCGAATTCGTCGATCTCCGGGGCGTCGTCATTGAGCAAGGTGATCATCGTCTGCTCATCGGGAACGTAAAAACTGACGTCATCAACGGAATTGGAGAAGATTGAATCCGGATCGAATTCAATGAAAAACGATTGGTCCGCTTCAAACACTCGATCACGCACGATTTGAAACTCGATCATCCTTGTGATTTGCGTTAACCCACCGGCGACGATCGGGAAGTCCAGTTCGCGGTCCTTTTGATCGACGGGTACTTGATAGTCATTTCCGGACGTCGCACTACCATCGACCGCTCTCCACGGCACCGTCAAAATAAAATCACTATCGTTGGCATAAACATTGATCGTGACCGGTATCATTACCGTTTCGAAATCACTTTCGTCTGTCGTTGCCGGATTGCCTTCGCCACGGACGAGATCCCCGCCGATCGAAATCTGTACGTTAACATTGCGTGCTTCGCCACAGCCCGCTCCGATGCCGGGCAATGAAAATGAAACGGCAACCGGAGACTCAATCGCAACACATCCGTTGCCTTCGATCTCTCCGCTTAGTGGTAGCGGTTGACCGGGCGGCGGCTCCGGAAATCCGATTCCGAACACCGTTCCCCATCCGCCAAACGAACCGGACAGGCCGCTGGAATCAAACGTAACGTTGGCCTCGGCGTGCAAAACATCTGAAGGTTGCGGTCCAATGGTCGTTTGAAAAACAATCCCAGATGAAAGCGAGACACCGGTCAGTTGCAGCGAAGGCGTGATTGTGAATTGGCCGTCGAACGAGATGTCCGCAACACCGAACAGGTCGACATCGCCGTGCACTTGACTGACATGCAAACCGCCTGAATCGACTTGAATGCGCATCGACGCTTTGGTAAGGCTGACGGACAAGCTGGGGATTTCCAGCGTACCGCCGGTGACCATGATCGCACCAAATGGATCGCCGGGCCGGGTGTCGAATTCTAAACTGAAATCGCCGCCGATCGTAAACAGTCCGCCGGGTCCCGTCAGCTGAGCCGAAACGAGTGGCATCTCACCGGCAAAGCCGTTCGCGTACATCCGAAATAATTCACTTTCGCTGCCACCGAGTGTCGCCGTGATGGCATCATTGGTTGCACTCGTTCGCGGATCATCGATCGCGAATCGGAATCCAAACACGTTGATCTGGCCGCCGATGGTCGCCGACAACACGCCTTGGTCTGCGTCGTGCTTCATCGATAACGTCAGATCTTTTGTGTCGACGTTCAAGCCGGGAAGGATCATGCGATGAACGTTCGCAACCGCGTCGAAATTGGGTAATGGCGAAATTCTTGACGGCGCAACTGCAAAATCGAATGACGTGTCAAGGAAATCGGCGATGTCGACGTCTGCGTGCACCTCGATCCCGCCACGGCGTTTGATCGCCTCCTTGGATGTCGGATCGAATCCCGGCGAGAAAGCTCTCAGGCAAGCGCCCACACTCGCATCAATCTGATCGAGCGCGAGCCACTCAAATGCCTTCCGCACGCCTCCGACTTCCTCGCCGAGACCCAGATGGGCCAACAATTGACCGATCTTCTCGGCCAAATCGGCGGCCTGTCCTCCTGCGCCACTCGTCGTCACTAAAGTACTGCAATTTTTTGGCGGAATGCCCAGTGAAACTTCCGCGCCGACACGAATTGCGGCGGGACTGATCGCAGCATCTTTTTGACCGGCGATCTCCTTTTGGGCCTGTTCGTTAACACTCAATTCGAATCGTGTGTCGGCCAGCCCGAGGAACGTGCCAACGACATTCAAATCCATTCCGGTATCCGTCACACGACCCGAAATCTTCGCGCCACCAACATCGATGCCTAACAACTTTGATGTCGTCGGGTAACTCGGCGGATTCACAAAGATGCTGCCGACGACGACTTGGCTGCTGGCGGATTCAATTCGTACCGAACGAATTCCTTCGCCGCGGACCGTTACCGTGCCCGACTCCACTCCGGTAGCTCGTGTGATTTCGTTGGCCCCGATGATGTCAACGGCCGTTCCCGTGCGATCGTATGCGATGACCGTCACATCAGAACGCCCCGCCGACGCATCGTCATCACCGAATTCTATGGAAACGACGGAAACCGGCGAAGCGAAATTGATCAACAGATCCGCTCCTTCATCAGCGCCGGCGACCACCAAACTTTGCTGCGTGTCATCATCCGGTTCTGCCTGAACGATCAACCTTGGTTGACGTCGAAGGTCGGCAAATAGTTCATCCGCGGTGGAGGTTAGTTGCGCCCCAAACTCTGCCAGGTGCCGATTGATGTCGTCGATTCCATCGCCAAGTTGGAAACCTTCGTCGACGCCGAAAGAAACGTCGAAGTGAATCAGCGGATTGCCCTCCGGATCAATTGGATGCGCCGTCGACGGGAACGGCTGGTCGGCATAGGGCTCGGCAAGCTGCCCCCAGGTTCCAATCAAATAGGCGTCGGTCAACGATGTCCCGGCGGCAGCGGCCGCAGCGGCAACCTTTGCATTGATGAACTCTAACAACGGTCCGGCAGAGTCAGCCGAAGCGGATCGTAATGCATCCAATTCCTCTCGCTCTCGCGCAGTGAGTGAATCAAGGACATCGTCAATGAAATTGGGCAAAAAGAACTGGACCTGGGAGACCTCTTCCAACGTCGTGAAATCACCGATGATTGATGGCACCGATCCTAGCAACCCGAACGTCTGCGTTGGATGTGATGCGATGCACTCGTAAAGACTAAAATCCTTGCACTTGAATTGTTCAATTTTCGATGCAATCTCCGGATCGTTCTGCAAATCCTCCCAGACGGCCAGCGGATCCGTCAAAAATCGTGGTAATGTCAGACGACCGTCGACCAGCAATCCGCCTTGGTCCAACAAACGGCCGAGCAAGTCATTTTCTGCTTTGGATTTTGGAACCAGACTGGAACGAACCAGGATTCGATTCGGGTCGAAGGCTTCGGGTTCAACGTACAGATGACTGAAGTTGGTCCCCAAGTGCTCAGGACCATAAAACGGCTGAACCTTTCCCGGGTTGTCGGAGATTTGTTGACCGACCGGACAAGCCCCGTCAACGAGACGGACGTTGCATCCGAGTAAGAACTGTGTCGCTTCGGCCGGAAACAACCAACCTTGCGAATTGGAAACCTGTAAACCCAAAACGTTGAACGAACTGCTCAATCCGATCCGCCAGTCGTCGGCCAACGGATCGATGCGTGGAACTTGGGCCAGGTAAAGATCTTCGAGCAGATTTTCGAACGGAAGATGGGCATCGACTTGCGTCCGGTCGTTCACCAACGCCGGCAGGAAGACCATATTGAACACCTGCGCCAGCGTTGAAAACTCACCGCGCACGGTCACCTCCGTTTTCGAAATCGTCACGTCCACCGATTGACTGGGCGGTCCCATGGGGATGCCAAAAAACGTCGGCGAAAGTTGGCCGGTGATACGAACTTTCGGGTCAAAGACGTCGGCAAAGACGGATGCCGCTTCGGTGTACCCGCTGAACGTTGACGACGCGATCTGTGCCGCAAACGCCGCGCTCACTCGAGCGGCATTCAAACTGACACGGAACCGTTCGTCGAGCATCTCCTCGGCTTCACGATCATCGATGGTGCTGAGTGTCAATTGATGCAGGCGACGCATTTGAGTCTCAATCGGACCCCAGAATGGCAGGGCTTGCGTCAATTCTGCGGCGGCTTGATCGTCTATCAATAACCGCGGCGCGATCAGCAACAGTTCTTGGACAAACGCCGTGGTGACTTGGCTCAGGCTGACGATGTCCAATTGTCCGGCGTCTAATTCCAGTGGGTTTGGCAACAGACGAGTTGCTTCGTTGGTGTCGAAGATACGATCGATGATCAAAGAGCGAGTGATTTCTTCGATTGCCTGGTCGCCGCCGTCGACCACACCGTCACCGTTGGTATCCAGCAACAGTTTATGAACTTGATATTGCGGGCTGTCCGGATCGGGATCGTACCCCGTCAACTTTGGATCGAATCGCGGGTCATAGCCTGGATCATTCGGGTTACCAAGATCGACACCGTCGGCGTGGCGACGATCGGCTTCGCGGTCCTGTGCGAATCGCGCCAACGGAGATTCTTGGCCATCGACAGGATCGAGTTGGGCGGTTTGTAGAACGTCATAAAAGAAGCTGCTGGTCGCGTCATGATCACCACCGGGATCGTTTTGTCGTGCCAAGAAGTCGGCTTGAATCTTTTCCAAAAACGTCAACGTTGCCAACAACTGGCCTTCGATGTAACCTTGTGTGTCGATCTGCAATCCGATGGTGCCTTGGCTGGGCAAGATCAACGAAATCAAGCTCGGTTCGGCGGGCAATCCAGCCGCAATGTTGAAGACGGGATTGATCGGATCGGTGAAGTCCAACATCAATCCGGCACCGATTAATTTGAATCCGAAGACTTCAACGTCGGCGAATCCGTACAGCTGGAATCCGAACAGATCATCGAAGGTTGCCAGCCCCTGGGTGATTCCCGCCGCAACGGGATTACCGTCGGCATCAACTCGGTTTCCTTCGCGATCGAGTGCGTAACCCTGAGCATCCATCGCCGGTCGAGGTGTTTGATCCGGGTCGTTCGGGTCAATTGCATGAACAGGCCAGTCGACCGGCAGCGGATCGGGGATCAACGCATCCGGGTTGTTTTTGTCTGGTATCAAGGCATCAACGTCATATCCGATGTTCATCCCTAACGCGACGCCAAGTCCGACTTGCGCGGCGACATAATGGTTAGTCAACGTGCCGGAAACGACCGCCTGGTATCCATCAGACCAGGTGAACTTCAGGGGAGGGAAGTTGGTGGGTTGATCTAAATCGCCGCTGAACAGACCTTGCAAGATTTCCGCGTAAGATTGCACGTCGGTGAATGCCGAGACCAGTTCCGAAAATGTCGGATTGAATAATGCCAAATCACGCACCGCGTCACGGATGTCGGCAGTCGTGATTCGCAGTGGGTTGCGAATCGCGGAATTTGTAAAGATGTCGGTCGGTTCGGTCACCACGGGCAACGGATCGGCGTCAAAGATCAAACCGCCACGCAGACCCGTCAACAGAAAACCGCTTGCCGTTCCCGCCGCCGCACCGATGGGACCGCCCAGGGCACCGACAAGCGTTCCCAGTGGGATCGGGGCGCCGGCGGTTATTTGAGCGATGACCGGACCGTATTGCGTCAGTGTCAAATCGATACCGAATCCGATGCCCGACACCGTAACCACCCCGGCAACTTTTCCGTACAACACATTTTGTGGTTCGGTCGGCGAATCGGGATCACCCGGATCCGTCGGCCGATCAAAGGTAAAGACGCCCAGCCCCAACGTGCCGCCGATCGTAAGCGGGCCAAGTTTGATCGGCTCAATTCCGATCACAACTCCGTCCAGGTCCTCGACCGGAAACTCGCAAGCTGAATCGAAAATGTATCCCGCGAATCGTTGCAGATCGACATTAACGTTACTGGCCGCCACCGCGACACAACCGGCCAGCTTGCCGAGATTGATTCGCAATCGTTCGACGTTTCCGGTCAGCGGAATGACGCTGTTACCTTGCAAACCACCACTGATCACGATCGAAAGGTTGTCCGGATCGGCGATCGGAATCAAGAGTTCGTTGACGAGTCGATCACCCAGTCGACGCACCGCCGCGGGTTCGTTTTCGTCCAAGTCGTCGGCGATGTCTTTTAACTCCGATTCCGTGGGCGGCCCCACGATCAGCGGACCGGGTTGATTGATTCCGTTTGGATCATTGACGCCATCGAAATGCAACCCAATATGATTGACCGTTACTGGGAACCAGTCGGGCAGTCCGAACAGGCCGCCTTTTTCATCGTTTTGGACCGCGACGTAGGCGCCGTTTGGAAACGTCACCAATGACTTCGTCGAATCATCCGGATCGGGGATCGAGTAACCACTGTTTAGGACATACAACGTCCCGTCACCACCGATTCCAAACCCGCCGGCTGCGATCTGCAGATTTTGCAGGTGTGGCAAGGCGTCGCCAAATTTTAATGACCCGTCGGCAATCACGACCACCGGTTGCCCGGGTGGAGCCGACGGATAGGCAACACCGCGCCCGCACAACGAGACGTAGTCGTTTAATTCAAAACACAGGTTGCCCGAATCAATGATCCGTGGATCGAAACTGGCTGAAACGTTGAACGGCTCTTTCGCGGTGTAACGATTGGTAAACTCACCTCGCAAATTGACGCCGGCATTATCGGCCGTTGCACCCAAAGCATCCCCCAAATCCGCATCGAATTGGGCGACAAAATCCAAGACCAACGTTCGCTCGTAAACATCATCGTCGGGATCAGCCAGGTCACCGATGTCGACCAATGCGGGTTCATTGATACGTCCCCCCAAAGTCACCGCGGCGAGTTGTTCCGGCGGCCCCGATCCGGGGTTGTTCGTCACGGCAATCGAACCCAACACATCAGGGACAAAAACGCCCTCGGCGAATCCTCCGATTCGAACCAGACCGTTCAGGTCGAGCGATCCTTCGCCATCACCGAACACTGTCAAGTCCTTGAATCCGACGTAGAACGGACCGATGTTTCGAAGCGTCAAACCCAACTGGTCACCTAACAATGCACCGAGGTGCAGCTCGGCCGACACGAATCCGTTCTTGCAAAGTGTCGGTTGGAATCCGGGAAACAGACTCAAATCGACGCGGTCGAGCGCAACGGTCCCGAACTGCTCCGTCGCACCACAGCCGTCTCGGTACGATGAACTGGAACTGACGCGGCGTGGGATCGGATCGCCAGGCTGTGGCTGCGGATTCGGCTGGGGTTGGCCGACGGCGAAGATCGGCTCAAACGGAATCCCGCTGAAAACGGTCTGTCGAAGTTGATTGACGTCGACTTGTCCGCTGACCAACAGATCGAAATCCGCAAGATTACTGATTCGGCCGTCGGTGTTGCCTGCGTCATTGAATCTCAACCCGACGCGTTCAAAGTCGAAGGGGAACACACCGCCGACGTCAATCTTCTTTTGAATCAGTTGGACATTGAAATCGATTGTGATTTCATCCTGCAAGAACAGAAACTCGGGGATCGGATCGGCGAATGTCGGCTTGCTGATCCCAAGCAGCCGTGTCTCGTCGGCAATGGGACCTCCATCAGAGCCTTTGATCGTGACAAAGTCTTCCGAGTCGCTCAGCTTCGGAATCAGGATTGAAATGTCACCGGCTTCGAACAGGTTTTTATCCGCGTCGCTGGTCAGGTCGATCACCGCGTTATTGATCGTAAAGAACAGCGTGTCTTGCAGCCCGGCGGTGACACTGCCGGGAACCAATGTTTCGCCGTCTTCGCCAATCGATCCAGCCGACAGTGTCACGCCCGCAGGCGTCAGCCTTAGCGAACCGTTGCGGATTGCAACCAATCCTTGTGGTGAATCGACTTGTTCCGGATACAGTTTCGCTGCGGGACGTCCGTCGGTGACCTGGAACAGTAACGCATTGACGCCTGACAATGCGATGGATGCCGTTACATATCCTTCCGCGCCGACCTGATCCGGCGCCGGAATGTTGGATACGATCGGCGGCGGCGTCAGCAAGTTGTCATCATTGAACTGCACGTCGATCGTACCGAGCAAACGAGCACTATCGATCAACAAGTATTCGCCTAACTTGATCGCGGCGCCGCTTGCATGGTAGCGTCCCGCCGTGGCACCCCAAACGCCGGCCTGTGGTTTCCACTCCGAACGTGCCGCGGCGGCAAATGAATCTCGCAACAACAGCGTCGAGAATTCGGGAAGGCCAACCGTCGATTGGCCTTCAACCGTGACAGGATTTGCTCGTAACGTGACTTCGTCGAAGGAAGCCTTGCCTCCAGGAACACCGATCCCCAGATCACCGACAAAACTTTCGCCGTATGTCTTACTGAGTACCCGCTGCGGAGTTTCAGTTCCCTTGGCGACCCACAGTTCGATTGTTTGGCCGCTCATCACCAAATGCATCGTTCGATCCGCATCGCCACTCAGATCGGCGGCGGCGCGGGACTGGTTGTCATTGGGAACGCTCCAGAATCCGCTGCCCGCCGCGCCGGTCGGATTGTTGATTTCGCCGATCTCCCAACGGCCTGATGATGCGTTGAGGCCGGCGAACTTGAAATCGTCAGCCGAGACGTAGTCGAAGATCAGATAGCCGCCGCTTTGTTTCGAAACGTTTGCACTCCACCTGCCTTCCGTCGGCGGTGCAATCGAGTTTCCTTGCGAATCTTTCAAGTCAAGGATTGATACCGATTGACCGCCGACCCCAGCCGCAAAACTGGCCTTGAATCCACCGTTGTCATTGGGGTCATCTGCGACGGTATCGATTTCGGCTTGAAACGCGAACTCTACGATCGTTGTTTCTTGCGTCCCAACGACAGAATCATCGTCGGAAATCCCCATCACGACTCGGCCGCCCAAAAATCCAGAGAACTCAAGGTTCGAGTCGACGTTGATCTCCAGCGCAGTGTCACGAAGGCTGAACTGTCCGATCGCCGCATCAATTCCCGGATCAAGTCGTCCCGGCGGATCGATCGTCAGCGCATAGAAGGGATTGCGCGCATCCAGATCGTCAAAGACTTTGACAAAGTAATCTCCGGCCGGCTGGCCCAACAGCGTTAACCGCGACGAGTTGCCAAAAGCGGAAGCATCGGTCCGAATTGGAATCAACTCGATAGCGACACCGTTTTCTTCCGCGACGACTCGATACAGCGCCAAATCCAAGTCGCCACGATTGCGATCGAAGTCAATCTGAACAAAGCTCGTCCCATCTCCTTCGTCAGTCGTTGTGAATCGATACCAGTCTGCGGCGTCGGCCAGCGCAAGCCAATCATTGGCTTGTTGTCCGCCAATGATCAATCGTCCCGAAGGAGCACCCAAGTCGGCGGCGCTGCCTTTGGTCACACTTGCCGGCGTATCGTTATTTTCGTACGCATCGTCGTCTGTCGCACGTGAGGCCGTCGCCAACAACTCGACCGGGAACGCGTACAAGTCTGCGGTGCGCAGTTGAAATTGCCACGGTGAATTCGCTTCAGGATCAAAAAAGACCCCTTTCCCCTTTTCGTCGGAGTCAAAAAAGACCCCTTTCCCCTTTTTGTGGATGGCGCCGGTGACGGTGAGGTTTGCCAGGGGGTTAGACGTGTCGCTGTCGCTCAGGTCCGGTAGCGTGACGGAGGCTTCGACGATGGCTTGAAAGGTGTCGATCGGGTCGCCGTCGAAGCCGATTCGCAGGTTTGCCAATTCGCCGAGTTGGTGGAATCGCAACTTGCCGGTCTCGGCCGACACGTTGCTGAAATCGACGGCCACGGTGCTGCTCAAGTAACCTTCGGCGTGCGGGACCTGTAAGATTCCGTCGATCAAGGGCTGGGTACTGTTGAATGTCGCGGCAACGCCGAACGTCGCACTCAGCGACGTCGATTCGCGACCGACATTGGTTCCCCGTTTACTACCGCCGGCAGCGATTTCTTCGAAGCTGGTGTTTGTCGAAATTAGTTTGTCGGGCTTGGTCAGCACATAAAAAGGACTGGTCGATGTATCGATGCCGAACACAATCTGGCCACCAAACTCCGGCCGGTCCAGTCGTATACTGCCTTCGAAACCGTCGGGCAACAGTCTGGAGAAGTCGGCTCCAAATACCGTCGGAGGCAACGGCGCACTTAAATGTTGCAAGTCCAGACTGACTCGAATGATTTCGTCCGGTGTTGCCGGCAATCCGCGATTGAACCAACCGATGATCGTTTCCAAATCCGCCAGGTGCAACAGATCCAGACTTTGTGAGAACCAATCGGTCAAACTGCCTGCCGCGGAAGCGGCGCCAGCGCCGGCCGATCCGAACGGCAACTGGATCGAATCAAGTCCAAAACTTGCTCCTAAGCCGGATTCGGCGTTGTCGTCGGTCAACGGTACGTTTAACTGGTCGAACGCGGCGACGGTCATCGATCCGTTCAACAATCCACCGGACATCGTTGTCGTCGACCCCGATGTTGCCTCACCCTCGGGCGACGCTTGATCAACAAAGTCAATTTCGATGAGAACCTGTTTCAAGTCGCCATCAATTTGTGTGCTCAAAAGAATCTGGGCCGTTCCGGTTTGTCCGACCGGCGGCGTGAAAATAAATGCGTCCTCGCGGTCAACGACACGTGAGATCGAATCGGTCGGTACACCCGCGATGTTGAATAGCACCTGATGACCGTCGATACGTCCGAGCCCCTTTTGGACGATGCCCTCGATCCTGGCCTGTTGGCCGGAATACAGCAATAGTTGATCGGATAAATCGTCGTCGGGTCTGTCTTCGCGACGGGCGCCAACGTCCAATGAATACTGCCCCGGGTTGACCACCGACGTGTAGCGGCTTCGCGTGATCGCGTCACTGGCGATCATCACCAATTCCAAATCAGTATCGCCGGGCACGATCGAGACCTTGGCGACAAAAAGCCCGGTTTCCATCGGCTCGTTGAAATGCTGGATTCCATAACCGGCCAGCACGGCTTCGACATAGATCAATGTACGATCGTTTGATTGGACGCGTGGTCCGTCTATGTTAGCGGGGTCGCGCAGGTAGACGCCGACACGGGCCTGGATGATTGCGTTGTCTGCCTTGCCGAACACGTTGGCTTCGCTGATCCGCACTTCATAGCCCAATCGGTCCAGAACCGCTGATGCCAAGTAGTCGGACGAATCATCGAAGAAGATGTTCGAGCGGCCCAGGAACGACGCGAGAGCGATCGCCTCTTGGGCCAACTTCGCCGATCGCTGTGACAGTGCATCCGCTACGAAACTGTCGATCGCCGACTCGAAGAAGCTCTTCAGTTCGACCAGCAATGCGTCGGATTCGGTTTCCAACTGTAATTCGACATCCAGTTGTGCATTGGCTTCGATCCAGCGTGCGTATTCTTGCGCGATGCGTCGAGCGTTTGTGCGACCGTCTTGTATCGGTTTGTCAGTCGCTTGGGTGAAGCGACATCGCAGTCCACATGGTTGTTCGTCGATGCGTTCGCCATTTTCATCGATCCCCGACTCCAACCACCCACGTTGGATCTGTTCCAACAGATCCAGATCGATGTCGGGTTCGCCGCCGGCGACCGTTAACGCTCCGGCGGTGGCCAAGTGCAGGCCGGCCGCGGCGGCGGCGAAGGTATGGGCTTCCGAGAAAACGAAATCTTGTTCAAAGTCGTAAAAGTCACTGACGGTGTAGTCGATCGTGACCGTGTCGGCGACGGTTTCGCCATCGCGCTGGTAAGCAAACGCGATCTGGGTACGGCCAAACGTTCCGTCGGTCGGCGGCGTGAAGTACAATTCGACTTCGCCATTGCGGTCGGTCAAATACAATCCGGTATCCAGCTCCCCGCGTCCCAACTTGGTCACGTAGACGGGTTGTCCGATGATCGGGTTGCGTCCTTTCAGTAGACGCGTGCGGACGAGCACCCGTTCACCGTCAATGACCTGTCGAGGCTGACGACCGTAGCTGGACGGACCCTCTCGCTCGGGAGTCCACTCGCTGACCATCGATTCGGTGGTATCCAACGTCAGTCGTGTCGTACTGTATGTCTCGAACGTCAATCCCGTCGGTAGACGTTGCAAGTTGAAATCATCGGGCTCACCAGTGTTACCAAAGTTCAACAGACGCAAGCCCAGGATCAGATGCACGTCGACCGAGAGTGTTTCATCCCCCTCGCCGATCGATGCGGTCGCGCGGTCGTGAATGCCGTTGGGGTCGGTTCTGCCGATGCTGGCACCGCCGACAGATGCCGCACCGACTGGTTGAATGTTGACCAGGATCGGAGCCGTCGGCGGCGGCAACAACAATTCATCGATACCATCGACTCTGATCCCCGCCTTGACGCGGATGGTCGCATGTTCCGGAGTGCCATCTAAGAAGGATTCACCTTCGACCAATTCCAATCTGAAACACAGATTGTCATACGTGTTCTCCAGCGAAAACGCACTGGCGTCGACGGGCAAGTCTTCGAACAGACTGAGCAATTGAATGTTTTTGAAAAACTCGATCGCGCCTTCGCCCTCGAGCATCAATCGGGCGAGTCCTTCCTGCAACTGTGCGAGCGTACTTTGCGGATCATTTTGCAGCGCGAGATACTCTTGGGCTCGGATCTGGCAACGACGATTGACTCGTTGGATCGCGTATTCCAAGGCCCCGACAACGAGCGTGTTGGCACTGGAGAGAGTCTGTAATTCCGGCGCGTCCCCAGTCGTTCCCAGTGGAATGATGTCGGTTTCCAACAATTCAACGTGCCCGACCGATGCACGCCATTGCATCCAGTTGTCCAACGCCTTATCCAGATCATTACGAAAGTCTGCGTCACGATTTGCGTATGCGGGATGCCATGTCGTGTCGATCGATTCGATCGGGTAAAACCCGTCGGCCTGCACGCGTCGCAGCCAATAAATCACGCTGCCGTCGCCCTGGGGGTCAGACGACTGGTCGCGAAACCAGTCTTCCAGAACTCCAATTGCGGCATTGCGATAGACTTGCTGCTGGACGACGGGCAGACCGGTCGACGCGTTGAAGTCGGTTGCGTTTCGCAATTCGCGTTCAAGTTCCACATTCGCACGAATCGCGTCGGGTGTTCGCGGAACGGAGACACCGACGTTGTTTTCGACGAACTCATATTGAATGGTGACACGATCGGAGTAGACGATCCCGTCTTGCACGTAACTGGCGACGACGACACTGATGCCCAGATCGTCGATGGCAACCGATCCCGGCCGTACCGGTGGAATGAACTCGATCCCACCGACGATTCCCGTCGCGCCCGTCGCGACACGAGTTTCGCTAAGACCGCCGTATCCAATCAACGTCAAGTCGACTTCGGCGTCCAATGGGATCCCGTTGCGTGCCAGATCCAATCGCATGACGACGCGCTGACCGTCTTCGCTGACAACGGTTTCTCGTAGCGCGGCATCGTCTTCGTTGTCCAACGCACCCAACAGATTTATTTCTGGCGGGTCACGTAGGGTCACAAGTTGTGTGTGAAGCAAGTAACCGGGAATACCAAAACCCAGGTTCACTCGCAGTTCATTTTCACTCGGCTCACGTGACACCGCAATCGAAGCGTTTGAATCGCTGGCAACCAAAGTGGCGTTTTCAAATCGCGATCCGAGTGTCAACAAGTCGGCATCGGAGACGTGGAACCGTCCGTCACTGGCGTTCTGGCCCAATAGCAATCGTCCGACCTTGACCGGCGCAGGCACCGTGTCGCCGACACGATTGAGCTGCATGACCGGCCGAGTGATACCGTCGGTGCCGCGGACGACGACGCGGGCGGCGATTTGGATCGTCGCATTGTCCGTTGTCCCGGTGATGCGGGGGGCCGTCGCGCCGGGTTGGTTGTCGGGCGTAAGCAGTTCGATTTCGACACCGCTGCGCAACAGAATCTCCGCCTTGTCCAGTCTCGCGGGATCGTCCAGTCCGGGTAACAGCGTCACCAGTCGCTCGACTTCAGCACTCCACGCCAAAGCACGATACAGCGGTGTCAGCCCATTAAGTGCGGAATCGGCGTTAGGATTGGCATCGAAACGTTGCAGATGAAACTGTGCCAGATTTTCGATCGCCTGTAACAGATTCAGTTCCACTTCACCTCGATCAACTTGGCCGGGATCCAACGTCGGCAGCCCGATGATCTGGGCGTGCGTGATCCAGTCGAAATAATCGGCCACGGCGTTGACAACGTCCGGGTGGGCCGAGGCGGGGGCGGCGACGGATTGATTCAGTGCGTTTGCGGCACGGACTTGGACGCCTTCGACAAACCAAGTCCCCAGGAATTCGATCAAGCCGTCTCGGTTTTCCGGCAATTGACCGTCGTTTTGGTCCACAGCGGCGTCGACATTCCCGCGCAACGTTTCGCCTTGTTCCGATGGCGTGACGCCGGCGAACAAGTCGGGAAGGTCGCCGGCCGACTCTAAAATCGGTACGACGGTTATCGGCAACGACTCACGGATCAACTGGCCGTTGTAAAAGGTGGCGACGGAAACGGTGACGTCTTTGTAATCGTCCGTAACCGGGGCCGTATAAAAGATCGTAACGGTTCCGTCTGGCGATGTGCGGGGAATATGGCGCGTGGTTGCCACGGACACCTGGTCGAGTGACCCCAGATCGGAGTCGGGCCCGGTCAAGAAAAAGTTCAGCGCTTCGTCAGCCGCCGGGCCGTTGCCACGGCGCAATCGGGCTTGGATGGCCATCGTGCCGCCCGGTTCGACGTACAGGTTTTCACGGCGCAGATCGGTATCGTCTTGACTGTCATGGGCACCCAACAATTCGATCGCCAGTTGTCCGTCGATGGCATTGGTCGTTCGGTTGATCAGTCCGACGGCCTGCAGTCCGATGTCCAATTGCACCTGTGTTTGGGTGTCGCCAATTCCCAACCGGACACTGGTGCTGTAGTTCCCGGCGGTATCGGTTTGCCCGATCGTGATCGGCAAGACGTCGTTGGTGACTAAGTGGACGCACTCGGTTTTGAAGAATTCGAACTCGCCGCCGGGGCGATTCTGCAAATCGAAAAATTCGCGGACGTCGCAGAGGGCCGATTGAAAAACAGGACCTTCTTCGCGTCCGGAGAAAGATGCGACGCGTGGGCCGCCGATCTGGTTGTTGTTTCCTGCACCGGCAGCGGTGATCACCAAATTGTCGCCGGCATCGTACTGAATCGGGCCAAAGTCATACTCACGGAATTGATGGATGTCCGCGGTGCTGCCTTGAGGTGGTTGTTTGATCCGCCAGCCGGCTTTGACCACCAGTTTGACTTCTTCGGTTGGAGCGATGACTCCGTCGATGTCGTCTTCACCAAGTTCTAGATCGGCCTGTTCGACAACCACGTCGATCACAAGTTCGTCGATCACCTGTCCGACGGTCAGCCCGTTTTCCGGCGTCGCGATGTTGAACCGTTCGGCGGTCTGGGACCAACGCAGTGCCTCGATCGCCCGGTCGATGACGCCGCGCTGGGTGACGCCGGTGACCGGGTTTCCGTTGATGATTTTTTGTTCGATCACATCATTGATCGGACCGCCCGCTTGATGGATCGCGATGGCTTCGACGTGGGCGCGGTCGATGGCGTGGCGTAGTGCGCCGGCCAGCAGTGTGTCCAACTGGTTAAGACTTGATTGATCGAGCACGTCGTTGCGCTCCAGTCCGGCGATCGCCAATGCGTCCAGCCAACGAGTGTAACTGGCGAACGCCTGGATCATGGCCGCTTCAAATTCATCGAAAACGAATTCGCCGTCGGCGGTCGGAACATCAATCACCGCATTGCTACTGTCCAGTTGCAGTGCCTCCAATCGTTGGAAGATCGTTTGCGGAACTTCAACGCCTTCGCCTTCGCCGGATCCATCGGAGACCGGGTCGTGAAATTCGACTTGTCTCATCCATTCGAATAATTCATTTGCGATCGAATTGCGCAGCACTTCTTGATTGAACACGCCGCCATTTGCGTTGGCTTCGTTGACCGCATTGACAACGGCATTATTGATTGATTCGCGTTTCTGGATTGATTCCGGTGTGTCTGGAACGACGGCCGGAAACATGCCGAGCGCGCGGGTTAGTGGATCACTGCGGCGTGGCGGACCTTCGATGCCGATTTCACCCAACAACTCACGGATGAAGTCTGGCAATTGAATTCCGTTGATTAGATCGCTGCCGAATCGGATCGCATTTTGTGCCAGCACTCCCAGCGTGTAGTCGGGCACGCCATCGGAATTGATGTCAGGGTTGGCGAGCACCAAATCTTGGAACGTCCACGTCGGATAGGCATCGCTAAAGTCGACCAACAAGTCGGCTGATCCGCGAACGATGAATGGGTCACCGCCGTTGGCGCGATTAGGTAGATTCGGATCGACGTCGACGTAGTCTAAGAATCCGAAAATGAAATCGCCGCCCAGCGTTGCTTGAAGTTGATCCAACTTGGGAATCAGCAAACTCACGTCACCGTTTTGCACATCGCTTGCCAGGATTTCCAAATCGCCCTGACGTATTTTGCCATCAGCCGCGCGGTCAATCGCGGCGAGATCCAAGTAGGGGCTCGCATCAATGGTAGCTGTCGCCGCGGCGCCGAACGTGTCAAATGCCGACCCGCTGGCCTGACCGGTTCCGGTCAATTGTGCCGCCAACATCGAACCTGCGACATCGATGTACCAACCGCCGCCGTCCCAACCGAATTGCAGCGTCACGTCGGGTTCCGCGGCGATGCCCACGGTTCCGGCGACTTGAAATTGATCGAAGCTGCCGACGTCGGCCAGGTCAAACGGGAACTCGGCTTGGAAGGTCCCGATACTGTCGCCGTCGAGACGGACTTTTAACTGCAACAGATCCGTAACGATGGTTCCAGCGCCGGAGAGCAGTTGTTCGAATTGCGCTGTTGTCGGCAACGAAAGATCCAACACCTGCGGTAAAGAACTGAGGTATTCAAAAAATCCTTGATCGGTCTCCGCCGGTGGCTCGGCGGGCGGTTGCGCCTTGGGCACCAATGCCTGTGCCGCGGCGACGGCGTCGACCAGTCCGTTGCCGCTGCGCAGATCGCCGACTCCGCTACCGAGCGGCTTTGCGGTGCTTTTCATCGCGTCGCGGATTTGATTCCATGATGCAGCAGGAGCAAGTTGGCCTAACAACGCAGCAACGGCGGCGACGTGCGCCGCGGAACTGGACGTGCCTCGAAAATCGCCATAGAACCGCATCCCAAATCCAGACGTTTCAACTCCAGCCGGTGCGACGATGTCGGGCAGCCTGCCACCGACATTCCCGATGCTGCTGTAGGGTGCCGCCTGTGAAAGTTGAGTGACCTCCGTGGCGCCGACGACGAAGACATCATCCAGCGTGGCGGCGCCAAACAGCGATGGGCCATTGTTCGCACCCAATTGAACGTCGCCGAGCGCAACGAGCTGAAATTCTGTGTTCTGGTCTCCGGGTAATTGGCCGCCGATCAACTCAATTGCGACGTCGACCGTCATCGCCACGCCGGTACGATTGGTCAAAGTAAAGCTGTCGACTGTCAGTGGTATTTCGGTATCGCGACCATTGGATCCACTAATCGGAAACCCCAATCGCCCTAGTTCCACACCGTCGGGTAATGGATCCACTTTGGCGACGATTCTGGCGGTTGGCGCCAGGAACGGTTGGCTCGTTTGCAGCACCACACGGGCGACCGATTGTGGCGCGATCGTCAACGGGATCGTCGTCACAGGTGCCTGGTCGGTACCGCCAAACCGGTGCAATTGTTTCGCGTCGGTTCCAGGCTCCGTCACAATCGGAACGAAGTCGAGTGCATCACGATAGGACCGATCACCATCGTTCCCTGCGGCTTGGATGAACAACACATCGTGTTGATCGAGTTGCGTTTTAATGAAGGCCGTCAACGGACCTTGGTCGAACATCGGCGCGGTGTAATCAACGACATCAGAAACGATGACGTCGACACCTTGTGCTTCGATCATCCACAGGATCGACGACAACAATGATTCGCTGTCGGTCGCGGCGGCAAATGATAGTTCCGCGGCCGGCGCGATGTCATGAATCACTTCCAACATCGCGGTCCCGCGGCCACCGAAGGATTGATCGCGGAAGTCGCCAAGGTTTGCAGGGAATGTCGCAATGTTCGTCGGGATGTCGCCGGTGACTTGTGCGTACAGCAGCCCATCGGCGCCGGTCGAGATCACGCCGACTTTGATGCCACCGCCGTCGACTTCGCGGTCGAAACGCACGACGTTGGCGCCGACGGCGACGTCGCCTTCACTGCCGAACAACCCTTCGCCTCCGGTGGTCGGATCATCGTCGGCAAAGAATCCTTTGACGACGGAAAACAGCGAATCCATCCACGACCCGGGTTCGTTGAAATCGGCGGTGTTGATTCCAACCAAACCCGGTGCCGCATCGGCCGCCCCGGTGTCGGCAATGAGCGGCAACGAGACTTCGTTAAAGTTGGCGGCCGCTTCGGGACCGAGCAATGTTTCCAGCGCCCCACCGAAAATGCCAACACTTGAAACCAGCCAGTCGTCAACGCTGGGGTAATTGATGGTGGCGTTGATCTCGGTCAGCGTCGGAGTTCCGGATGAGAAGTCCTGAAGAATCGACCATGAACCGTCGTAGTGAAGCGACCCGGGATTCAACGTGTGCGTGATGTCCAAACTGGATTCGCCGGCGGAGACGACGTTAAACAGCGTGTCGGCGGACTGATTGAATTGATCACTGGATGTTCTTCCGATCGACGTCAGTAAAACACTGACCGGTTTCGTTTCCGGCACGGTCACTGTTGCGTCAAAGTCCAGTGTCAACGAACCGGCGGTCAGTGGAAAGTCATGCTGCGAAACCTGACCTCCGCCATCGAGAGACAATTCAAACTTGGTCGCGGTGTCGACAAAAAAGCCTCCCAAGTCAACTCCAATCGTCAAGTCTCGCGCGCTCGCAGTCGCGTCCCAAGTGAGCGTTCCCAAAAGTTCGACACCGGATGGGATTTTTGAAAGCGACGCAAACGAATCCGCGACCGTTCCGATCGACTTGGAAAACAATTCAGATCGGTCAGGCCGTGAAACGTTTAACAGGTCTGCTCCGGTGCCCAGCGAGTTGACTTGGTAACCTGCGGCAATCAATGCGTTTTGAAGTTCGTCAAGCGTGGTAACCGGCCCGAGAATTGTTGGCAACAAGTTCGTTGCGGCGATGGCCAATTCATCGTCCAGAAGCGTCCCCAGACGTTGATTGCTGCCGGGCAATCCGATTTGTCCCGCATCAAACCAACGGGTTAGCTCCGTACGCGTCTGCAAAACCCCTCGATTGAATTCGGCCAACAACGTTTGGGCGATCAGCGACTCGTCCGCTTCGACGACCGTCAACAACACGCTGGTCGGCGTGTATGAAACCTGCCATGCCGTTGTCGCATTGATCAAGATGCCGGATACATTGGAGAACGTACCAACTCTCGAATCCGCGTGAACGATCTCGTAAACGTCACCCAACTGTGGTGTGAAGTTGTTTTGAACGACGATGTTTAAGCGTCCAGCGACGGTGTACGTACCGCCGACATCCAATCGACCAAAGTTAATTCCAGACGCATCATCGTTCATTGCATCGCTTGGCGGACCTGCAACATCGATATCCAACTGGCCGGCTGTCGTCAGCAATCGACCATCCACTGACATCCGACCACTGCCCAACCCGGGTCGGATCACGCCTCCGGCAAACGCGGCGCCGCCGACGATCGCACCCGAACCTTGGACCGTGCCTCCGTTGACCTTTAACTCCTCGCTCTGTGTTTGAAACGTTCCGTCGTTGATCGCCAGGACTCCATCATTCTGATGAAAAGATCGGTAGATCGCTTGCGAGGCCCCGAGGTTGAACTCGCCGACGTTGGTGTAATCGACGGACCTGCTTGCCGGGACAGGTGATCCGACATCGTCTGCCACGGTCCAAATACCACTGTTCTGTGCCGAACCGCTGGTGAACACGCCGATTTGCATGCTGCCCTGGGAGGTGTCCAGAAACGTGCCGCGGTTATCGATGACGCCTCCACCGAATGCCAGGTCGCGATCGATCCATTGGGCGTCGCCTTCGTTGACCAGTCGAGATCGCAACGTAATCCCGCCGGCGACCGTGCCGCCGCCGAGTGTTAAATCGCCTTGACTGACATAGTTTCCGGGACCGTTAATGGTTCCACGGTGAAGATCGAACTGTTCGGTGACGGTTAAAGTTTTGGCCGTCGAAATATCGGTCCCTTCGAAGCTCAATCTTGGCAGGGTCACTTCATTCACAAAGGCGATGCCTCCGACAATCACCAGGTCTCCGGCAACGTTAAAGTCTCCTTCAATCGAACTGCTGCTGGTGTTAAACGTCAGGATCGAGTTTGCTTCGGTGACGATCGACGATGTTGGGCCGAATGTCGGACGGCTGTTGCTGGTAAAGCGAAGACTGGCATCGGCGGCTACAAAGAAGTTGCCCTCGTGTGTAACGGTTCCTCCAAATCGTCCGACTTCGATCGCTCCGCGCCGAACTTGGAAATCACCGTGGTTACGCAGTGCACCCTGGAAGTCTTTGGATTCATTTTCGATCAGTGGCGCGTTGTGAATGACGGTCGCACCGACTGCATTGACAAACGTTCCGGACGGAGAAAACGGTCCCGGCGGCAAAAAGTCGGCGTTGTCCGTCATTAAGAACGTTCCATAATTCGTGATCGTCGATCCATTGATCGAGACATCACTACCGGACCAAACCGAACCGTCTCCATGGACCGTAATCGATCCGGCCGCCAGACTTTTAGATTGATCGGATAACAATTTCAAGTCACCACCGACCGTGACGGCCAAGTTGGAGATCGTGTCGTTGTTCCATATCAAGTCTCCGTCGACGACGAATTTTCTTCCGCCGGAAACGTTCGTCCCCAAGACGGTGCCGAAACTATTGCCGGTGCCGTCAATGGTCAGCGCGGCGACACGAGAATC
>JAGQPO010000241.1 GCA_020426665.1 Planctomycetales bacterium | reverse complement strand
GGATGTACTTCTTCCGCTTTGCCGATCGACTGGAGCCCCAGGAAATCGGTGACATCCTCAACGATCTGATCTTTTTCGAAGCCGCCGAAGTGCTACAGATGATTGCCAAGAATCCCGAAGAACGATTGCTGTACGAGCTAAGCCTTAAGCGCGAGCGTGACATCGAATCGATGGTGGCACAGGGTCGTGAAGAGGGAATTGAAAAGGGAAAGCTAACGGGCACGATCCAGACGCTGCAAAATATCCTAGGCGATCCAATCACGTCGGATGCTGAATTGTTGGCGCTGGATCCTGATGAGTTGAACTCGCAAATCGAGTCCCTGCAATCACGGATACGCCGCCGCGATGTCTGAAATTCAGAATTCGTTCACTCTTAAGTCCCCTGTATTCAGTCGGGATACAGCGGTAGCCGGTATTCGTTACCGGCGTTTGCTAATCGCAAAACGTTCGACCATGTCGGACAAGCCGATATGGGGCGGTTAACGTCATCGCCCCAGTTTGTCGGTCAGCAATCGTGACAGGACTTCGAACCGGTGTTGTGTTTCTTGCGTTCGTCCGGCCAGGTGCATCAGGTATTGGTGCTCCCGGAGCAGTGCGTCGACGAAATGGGGTTGCCATCGTCGGATCAGGATCGGTCCGAACCGTTCTCCTGCATCGCACTGGACGCATTGATATGCGGGATCCGCCCCGGAGGCGTTCCGGTGAAATCGCATGATCGTGAATTGGTTTCGGCCCACGACGAATGTTTCATCGACGAGGTGGAAGCCGGCAATTTGGGCCCATCGGCGAACTGATTCCGGACGTCGGTTGGCTTGGATGACAATATCATCCGGAACGCGGTCGGGGTGTGCCTGCAAGATCTTGACGATCAATTCGCCACCCATCCCGCAAAGGCTAAGACTGTCGGCTTCGCCCGGTTGTAGACCCGTCAATCCGTCGGCGAGTCGGACTTCGGCGTTCAGGCCGGCCAGAGTCTTACGTGAGTTGTTCAATGGACCCGTCTTGTTCTCGATCGCGATCCCTTGATCAATCCGACCGGATTGTAGCAACGCTTTCAGTAAGTGCCCGTGGTCCGAACCAATGTCTGCATGTGTCGGCGACCGAATAAGCTTTGCAACTGCTTTCAATCGGTCGTCTAATTTGGGCATGCTGGATTGATGGCTGTGGGGCACGTGGCCGGGCTGCCGATCCCAATTGTGATTGAAAACTAAAATGGGAATCGAGGGTCGATTTCGCTTCCGGCCAATTCAACTAAGAAGTTGGAAATTCGGTGAACAAGAATGTCCATCAGTCGTTTGCCTTTTTCTGCAGTGGCGGGATGGGGATTTCCTGATCCGGTTTGCGTCGTCAGCAGGTGCCACGGTCGTGTGATCGAGACCCATCCATTGTTCACCGCTTCGAATCGAGTTGGATTGACCGCACCGTCATCCCCAGTGATCGTTCCGTCTTCGGTAGTGTCTACGAATTGGGAGAAAAACGCCAGGCCGAGCGATGTCTCCATTTCTCCGGCGTGGTCCCCGGGTTCGTCGAAGATCTCGTGTTGCACATCAGCCGAGAGGCCGCGGAACCAATCGCACAGAAACATCCGGCAGGAGGTTTCATTCAACATTTCACGCAGCAGAGGTTTAAATTCGTTTCCGCCGTGGCTGTTCAAAATCAGCAGCTTGTTGATTCCGCTGTTGGTCAGTGATTGGGTCAGGTCACGGATGATAATGCCGAGTGTTGAAGGGTTAAGATTCATTGATAGTGGAAACTCAGCCTGGTTTGTTTCCGTCCCATAAGGAATGGGCGGCAACATGATGACGCGAGCGCCTCTTTCCCAAGCGGCTTCGCAGGCGCGACTGGCGATCGCGTCGGCCTGGAATGTATCGGTTCCATAGGGCAAATGAAGGTTGTGCGGTTCGGTCGCGCCCGTTGGCAGCACCGCGACATCGTACTGACAATCCTTGACGAATCCGTAATTGATTTCGGACAGGATCCAGGGACGGATGACCGGACTGGATTGGAAGTTGGTGCTCATTTTCCACTCTGTTTATCGTCGTCGTCGGAGGTGAATTCGATCTGTCGTTTGGGTTTCCAATTGACCGGCCGACCTTTGGTTTGAGCCGCCAACCAATTCAACGCCGCTTCGTGAACAATTTCGTGACCTCCATCGAACAACGTCAAACGTACACGGTCGGTATGGACACGAAACAACGGCGGATGATTCCCATAAAGTGGATCCGAAAGATCGGTGTTGATTGATTTCAATGCTTCGGGGATCTGGCGCGTTTCATAGAATTGTGATACGGATTGTTCGTTGAAGGGTTCGGCAGCGGCATCGCCATGGGAGACCGCGGCTATGTAGGCCAACATCGAATGCGAGAACGGAACGCTTCCCGAGCGTCCGTCATTGATTCCATGGTTGATGTCCAACGGAGGGAGTTGTTGCGTTTCGCCAAACCATTTCAGCGGTGAGCGGTGCCACGCATCAATCGAACACCTTTCGGACGTTTGCGGAGAGCCTTCCAAGGCCGATTCGATCATTCTGGCATAACGGTCGGTGGACGTACCTTGACACTGCTGGTGCCATTGCTTGATGTCGGAAATGCCACACCAGGCCGACACGCCGGCCCAAAGTTCCGGCGCCCGTGACGCCATCAGCAGCGAAGCGTGACCGCCACCGGAAACACCGACGCAATAGATTCGCGAGGCGTCAATCTTGGTTTGTGATTTGACAAAATTCACGGCGCTTACGATGTCAGCAACGACCAAGTCTGATCCCAACGCCTGGTGAGTCTTGTTGACGCCACGAAAATTTGGGTGAACGAAGGCCCATCCAGCTTTTTGACACCACATTGCGTACTGGGCTTCTCCGCCGGATTGGCGGTAATCGCTGGACCAAGTGTGCAGCGAAACCAACAAAGGAACCGGTTGGTCCGATTTTGGATACCAGATCAGCGTAGGTTGCATTGAATCGTCGCCGGCCGAGCGGTACTCCACCGATTGGACTCCGTCCGGGTACCCGGCGACGCTGCCGATCGCATCTTGAGAGTTGGCATCGCCGGTGCAATACAGAACGGCTAAGAACAGGATTGCTGTAGGGGATGTGATTCGCATCAAATCGGTTTCGGGTCTGGGGGATGATTGATTGGTCACTTTAGCTGCTTTTCAACATCGATGTTGTCGCACGGGCCGGATCGATAGCGTTTATACTGGGGCGGCATATCAATCAGGTGTGGAGACGATGATCAAATGACCAAAATTGGAATCGCAATAGCCGCGCTGGCAGTCTTGGCTTTACCGACGTGTGCCGAAGATGTGGTCGATGTCTGGCCGGGCACAGCGCCTGGTGAAACAACCCGTTCGCTAGGCGAACCGTTGCCACCGCGGCCGGGCGGCAAAGACAACATCACGCGGCTAGCCGGGGTCACGCGGCCGACGCTGCAGGTCTATCGGCCGGAAAATCCCAACGGCACCGCGGTGATTATCTTACCCGGCGGCGGATTCACCGTCGTTGTTCCCGACTTGGAAGGATCCGAGGCGGCCGAGTGGCTGAATTCGCTTGGCGTTACCGCATTCGTATTGAATTACCGGACCAAGAACGAGCCCTCACACGTCGGATGGCGACGACCGGTTCAAGACATTCAACGTGCGATGGCTGTGATTCGATCGCAAGCTGATCGCTGGCAATTGAATTCTGATCGCATTGGGATTCTCGCATTTTCAGCCGGCGGTCAGGTCGCGGCGCGGTTCATGAGTGATCCCAATACGCTGACCTACGATCGTGTCGACAAAGTTGACGATACGAATCATCGGCCCGACTTTGTGATGATGGTCTATCCGTGGCGGATGTACGACCCGGACACCGACGGATTGATCGACGGAATCAATGTCCCGCCAACAACACCACCGACGTTCCTGGTCCACACCCATGATGACCGATCGACAGCGCTGGGAACGGTGATGTA
>JAGQPO010000240.1 GCA_020426665.1 Planctomycetales bacterium | reverse complement strand
AAACCGTGCCTCGGGATACATGCCGTCGCCGTTCAAGTTCAGTGCTCACGGTGAAAGCGGCGTCGTGATGAGCGAGTTGTTCCCAAAGCTGGCCCATCATGCAGACGACCTGTGTGTCGTGCGTTCCATGCACACGGATGTTCCCAACCATGAACCCGGATTGCTGTTGATGCAATCGGGCCATCAACAACCGACCCGACCCAGCATGGGATCTTGGTTGTCGTATGGGCTCGGCAGCGAGAACGCAAACCTGCCTTCGTTTATCGCGCTCTCACCAGGGCTGCCTGTCGTCGGCCCCCAATTGTGGTCCAACGCCTTTTTACCGGGACAACATCAAGGCGTCGAGATCGATACCAATCATACCGATGTCGAAAAATTGATTCACAACATCCGGCACCCCTATTTGTCGGGACCTCAGCAACGCGAACAATTGGACCTGCTGCAATCGCTTAACGAAATCCATCGGCAAACGCGACCGGGCGAAGCGACGTTGGATGCGCACATCCGTTCGATGGAACTTGCGTTCCAAATGCAACGCGAAGCATCGGAAGCTTTTGACCTGAGTCGCGAAACCCAATCGACTCGCCAATCTTATGGCGAATCAGAATTCGGTCGAAGTTGCTTGTTGGGTCGACGGCTTTTGGAACGTGGTGTACGCGTCGTCCAAGTCTTCTATGTCAAAAAGGGCAGCAAACAACCCTGGGACACCCATTCCAACAACAACAGCGGACACCAATCGCTGTGTGCCGACGCGGACCGAGTCACCGCGGCACTGTTGTCGGATCTGAAAAGCCGTGGAATGCTGGACGAAACGCTGGTGATCTGGGGCGGGGAATTTGGCCGCACACCCTATGCTCAAGTGGACAAGAACAAGGACCCCAAGAAAGCCGGCCGAGACCATCATCACACCGGCTTTTCGATGTGGCTTGCCGGCGGCGGAGTTCGTGGAGGGCTGACGCACGGAGCGACCGATGATTTTGGCATGCATGCCGTTGAAAAACGTGTTCACGTCCACGATCTGCATGCCAGTGTTCTGCATTTAATGGGAATCGATCATACAAGACTGACTTATCGATACTCGGGACGTGACTATCGATTAACCGATATCCACGGTCGTGTCGTCCACGATTGGTTTGCATAGAAGATGGTGTGAAATTTAGGACCAAGTGACTTGTCAACGATTAACCTCCCTGATGTGATCGGCAACGAGGCCGAACTCGAAGATTTGCTGATCACGCCGTCTCAAGAATTGATCGACTTTTCAGCGTCGCTCTCCGGTCCGATTGTCGTGCTCGGCGCGGGTGGAAAAATGGGGCCCACTCTGGCCGCTCGCGCCCAACGTGCCATCGACCAATCCGGCAGTAATGCACAGATCGTTGCGGTCAGTCGATTTTCGGATCCGATCTCACGCAGCTGGCTTGAAGACCATGGCGTTCAAACGATCGCGGCGGACTTGTTGCGCCAAGAATCGTTCAATGAACTCCCAGATTCGGCAACGGTCATCTACCTGATCGGAACCAAATTTGGCACACGCCAAAACCCATCACATACCTGGGCGGTCAACACGATCGCACCGGCGCTTGCGATGCAGCGTTACAGGAACGCCAGGTTCGTCGCGCTGTCGACGGGTAACGTTTACGCCTTCTCTGCGGTCTCAGGCGGAGGGTCGGTTGAAACGGATCCACTGCAACCGGTCGGCGAATACGCCTACGCGGCCGTCGGTCGGGAGCGGATCTTTGACCATTGTTCGCGGCGGGATCAGACACCGGTTGCCTTGATTCGGCTGAATTACGCGACCGACTTGCGATACGGTGTGATCATTGACTTGGCCACCAAGGTTGCGACGGGCCAACCGATCGATTTAACACAGGGCTACTTTAATTGTATTTGGCAAGGCGACGCAAACGATTTGATCATTCGGTCGCTCGCTCTGGCGGAATCGCCCCCGAATCCGATCAATCTGACAAGTGTCGAAACGTTTTCGGTGCGCGAAGTGGCCCAGCGGTTTGGCGAACTGATGAATCGCAACGTCAACTTTAGCGGGACGGAATCCGAAACGGCACTTTTGAGCAACGCTTCGAAATGCAGCCAGCTACTCGGACCACCAGCCACGCCGATGGCGCATGTCGTCCGCTGGGCGGCGCATTGGGTCACCAGCGGTGGTCGGCTGCTTGGGAAACCCACGCATTTCGAGGTGCGTGATGGCGCATTCTGACGCCGCGGCTGGCGAATTTCCTGTTCCGCCGCAATGGGTGACGCAATCCCTTCGCGATGGAATTGTAATCCCCGCACATCCGCTTGCATTAACCTCCGACGGGGACTTCGACGAACAACAACAGCAACGACTGACTTGTTATTACCATGCCGCGGGTGCCGGTGGGCTGGCCGTGGGCGTGCACACCACACAATTCGAAATCCGCTCGCCACAGCACCAGTTGCTGGAGCCAGTTTTGGACCTTGCCGCGAAGACGGCACGACGACTTGATGCCGAATCGGATCGACAAACGGTGCTGGTTGCCGGCATCTGTGGGAAAACCGATCAAGCAATTCGTGAAGCACAGTTGGCGAGACAGATCGGTTATCACGTCGGGCTACTTTCGCTGGCGTCGCTTCCAGATGCGAGTGACGATGAATTGATCCAACACTGCGAAAGGGTTGCCCATGAGATCCCGGTTTTCGGGTTCTATCTCCAGCCGGCCGTCGGCGGACGTAAACTGTCGTATGATTTTTGGAGCCGCTTTCTCGCAATTCCCAACGTGGTTGCGATCAAGATCTCGCCCTTTGACCGCTACAAAACGTTGGACGTGATTCGCGCCGTTGCCGAGGCGGGACGCGAAAACGACGTCGCCATGTACACTGGAAATGACGACAGCATCGTTATCGATTTGTTAACCGAATACGAAGTCCTTGCCCGCGGACAACGGATACGCGTCGCGATTGCCGGTGGATTGTTGGGACACTGGTCATGTTGGACGAAGAAAGCAGTCGAATTGTTGGAAATGTGTCAACAAGCACGTCGATCGGGTCAGATTTCAAACAATCTGTTGACGATCGCCGCCCAAGTCACCGACTGCAATGCCGCCTTGTTCGATGCGGCAAATGATTTCGCCGGATGCATCGCCGGCATCCAATTCGTGTTACACCGGCAGGGCTTGTTGTCGAGTCATCGATGTTTAGATGAACACGAGAAAATGTCACCCGGCCAAGCCGAAGAAATCGATCGCGTTTGCAATGCCTATCGGCATTTGATTGACGAGGATTGTGACATCAAAATCTAAGTGGCGTGTTGACATGCATTGTCATAATCCGGGTGATCGACAAAGCTTCCTCGATCCACACCCCTCCCGTGCAAGTTTTTGAAATCTCTGTCGGCCGAGAGAATTCCAGGTTGGAAAACCCTCCATGCCCGATCTAGGGGGACTAGCGAACACTCGGAATGGATCTCCGAGTTCAAGTCACTCAAACGCTCGGAAGCCGCGATGAAATGGATTCTCATCCTTGGTTTGGCCGTCACGTGTGGATGCAACACGTTTCGCACGACAGCCGTCGACCGTTGTGAAAATGACACGTTGGTCGTCAACCCCGAACATCCCATGAAAGGGATCCCCGTTTCGCTCCGCGTGCCAACACACTTGGAATTGAGCGTGGTTGAAACGACCTACTGGGAAAAACAGGACGTGCCCGGTGGAAAACCCACGCTCGTTCCGTTGCACACGTGCCGACCGACACGGACCGTTACGCACAACGTCTGTTACACAGAAAAAATCTTCCTGGTTGACCCCGTCCGTCCCGGCGCCGGCATTCAAAACTATGGTTTCACGTTCACGTCCAACAAAGACGGCAACAAACAAGATGCCGGGAAAGGTTACTTGGACAAAGTCAGCTACAAGATCGATGACCAAACGATCAAAGAATCGGCCAACCTGCTTGCAAATTCATTAAGTCTGATCAGCGCGTTTCAGGTCAGTGCGGTCAATGACCCGAACCTGAACACAGGAGATTTGATTGCCACAGATCGCACCATCGCCTACACGCGACTGGACATCAATTCGCCTTGCTTCGAAAATGGCGTTGAAAACTTTTTGGACACCAACGTCAATCAAGCCTGCAACGCTTGCACAATCTGCCCCAGGGTCTGCGA
>JAGQPO010000239.1 GCA_020426665.1 Planctomycetales bacterium | reverse complement strand
AGATCATGATGGAGAAAGTTGCCGACGTCTGTCGTGACCGGTGCGTCGACTGCCAAGTTTCGATGGAGACGCCGATGGCATGCGGCATCGGGATCTGTTTCTCCTGTGTCGCAAGAGTCAAGCAACCCGAAGGCGATTGGGATTACAAACGGACCTGCGTCGAAGGCCCGATCTTCGACGCCGAAAAAATCGTTTGGTGACATCATCACCAGAACGAGAATCCGACGTCCGGCTTGGGACCGATCTTGAAGGAGTCGAAGAACACTTTTTCAAGTTCCGGCTCGGCCGACTGGCCAACGATATAGTTTTCAGAGCTACTTATTTCTTGAGCGACACCAACAACGATCAATCGCCCATCGTCTTGGAATACTTCCACGTTCAGCATCGGAGCGCTTGTGTTTTCGCGCGGTGCGAATCGAATGGATTTGGTAATCGCCCCCCTATCGCAAGGATACCCGTTCCTTTCACTCGTATCGGCTCGTTGGTATTTACCCTTGGTAAGACGTTCCAACATGTTGCTGAGCGCGTCGCCGGTTAACTTCTGATCTCCGACGTCGGCCACCCCCATCATGAACACCGTACCCAGCGGGGTTGCGATCGCTTTGTATTCCATTTCGCCGGCTGCGGGATCGATGGTCAAACCTCGCGGCAAGAAGATTGAAACGCCGTGCGTTTCGTAGAGAGAAAAGCCCTCGGGCACGCCTCGCGCGGGATCACCTTTGGCGGTCAAGGTCGGAGCGACGGTGAACGCGCGGTGGATGAAAAACCCGCCAATGGAAAACGTGGATACCAGGGCGACGACCGCACCAACGGCCGTCATCACGGCGCGCTTGTCCATCTTGTTGGCCGTGCGCTGTCGCTCTGGCGAGGCGTCTTTGTCCCGACCGCCGGCCCTGACGAACCGATAATAGGATGCGTTATTAATCGCCTGAACCAGACCTCCGAAAATCGCCGCCCTGCGGATCCAGTCCCAAATGTTGATCAACGCGATCGGATACAAAATCAGTGAAACAATCTCGCCAAGTACGAACGCAATCATCGCCAGAATCGCGCTTGTCATCGGCAATGCCAGGAACGTCGCCGACGCGATAAAGAAAAGGACACCCAAACACACTTTGAAGATGCAAATGGTGGCAATAACGGCAATGACAATGCTGACTTCTTCGGCGCCGTCTTGCATCGCCAAGATCTCGGCTTCCTTCTCAAGACCTGCCAACAAGAATCCACCGACGCCGACTTGGATCAATCCCAAGACCAGATAAATTCCGATCGAAGAGAAGACCTGCTTCTTGGCGCCCTCAATGTATTCACGCGCCTCGGACGCCTTTTCCCTTTTGTGATCAACGGCGGCTTCTTGCAGGAGTTTCTGTTCGTTCGCGGTCGGCGCTTTCCGCTGTTCCCTGCCCGGAATCTTGACTGCTTTGACGCCGGATAAATCGGAATCAGTCAGTTCGTCAAAAATACCTCCGCTGCCCGCCGGAGCCGGCGCGGGAAACGGTGAATAGGGAACGGGCGCGGCCGGACTCGGTTGTGGCGCAGCGGTTCGCTGGGGGGCAGGCTGTCGAGGTGCGGGTTGTCGGGGCGTAGCCTGCTGAGGCTGTGGCGTTGCCCCCGCAGGTGCAGGTGCGCGGAGCTGTTTTCCACACTTGCATTTAACCACCTTTCCGGCGGCAGAGTCGGGAATCTGAAGCAACGTGGCGCAGCCGGGGCACTTGATCTTCATGGGCGACGAAACAAATTGGAACGATTGAATCAGAAAAGAATCCGGGGACACAGTCTAACAAGTCATTTGACGGATGCCTGCCAAATGATCTGCCGAAGCAGCCAGAATCCCGCGATTGACGTGTGGGACTGTAGTGATTGGTCAGGTGCCCGACCGCCCCGACCGGCAGCAGAACACCAGCATCCAAAACCGGGTCAAAAAATGGCGCGCTCCAAAAATCGTCCGCCGGATACTGACTCATTTTTCAACCCAACATTTTTTGACCCAACTGGTTTCTTACGCCCCTGCTTCAGCATCGTCACGCAAACCGTGACCGACGTGCTTACTATTGCCGGCGGCCGGTCAAATCAACCGAACAATCCGGGCAGCCCCTCGCCCAAACTTTGCGCCCTCTGGCTCATTGCCGCGTTCATCAATTCGATCGCAACGCGAGACTCCAGCGTCACGCCGGCACGTACACCGACGCAGGGGTCGTGGCGGCCTTTTTCGAGTTCAAAATCAATTTCGCTCAAATCCTTTGTCACCGACAACTGGGGCTTGTTGATCGTTGATGTCGGTTTGAATCCGACTCGAAAGACCAGTGGCATGCCGGTGGTCACTCCGCCGATCAGTCCGCCGTGGGAATTGGCGACATATCCTTTACTTCGAATCGGGTCGTTGTTTTCGCTGCCCCGGCGGGCAACGATGTCTACGCCGGCCCCGATCTCGCACGCTTGCACGGCGTGCAGTCCGCCCAACGCGCCCATCAGCCGAACCTTCAGACTCTGGTAAAGCGGCTGGCCGATCAGCGG
>JAGQPO010000238.1 GCA_020426665.1 Planctomycetales bacterium | reverse complement strand
GAAGCACCAGGTTGTTCGTTCGATATTACCACCTATGCAATCGCAGACCACAAGGACGCAGACCACAAACACGCTAAACACGATCGGGAAATCATCGCGATTTATGACGGCGTTGATGCTAATGACCTTGTTTGGGTCGGCCGCGTCGGCCGAAACAGACCTGGACATTGTCGCTGCCTTTGTCGAATCCAATTGCGTGGATTGCCATTCCGGTGACCAGGCCGAACAGGGTTTGCAGCTGACCGCATTTGTCGATGATTGGCGATCGGATGGAGATACGCGAACATCGACTGCCGGCACCGACACTGGCCGCACCGACACTGCCGGCACCGACATTGGCCGCATCAAGACGTGGGAAACGGTGCTGTTGCGAATCCAAAGCCGACAAATGCCACCGCCCGACAACGGGCAACCTGACGAAGCGGAGTTCGTGGCAGCCGAGCAGGCGATGGTTCGCGTGCTGGACCGATATTCTCAATCGCATCCTTACGCCGGAACCTGTGAACCGCTCCGGCGCATGACGCGGACGGAATACAAAAACGCAATCCGCGATTTGCTGTCGATCGATATCGATGTCAATTCGATATTGCCGCCCGATTCGTCCAGCGACGGTTTCGACAACATCACCGTCGCTGAATTGTCGCCCCTGCTGATCGATCGTTACCTGACCGCCGCAACACGGATCAGCCGCGCCGCGATCGGGACCTCCGTTGACGTTCCCGGAGGCGTCACCATTCGAGTTCCCCCCGATCAAAGCCAAGAGCAACACGTTGAAGGACTGCCCTATGGAACGCGCGGCGGAACCATCGTCCGCCACTTTTTCCCGCGTTCGGGCAGCTACGAAATTCAAGTCCGACTGACGCGCGACCGTGACGAAAAAGTCGAAGGGATTTCCGGTTCACATGAATTGGATGTCTTGATGGACCGCAAGCGCCAACATCGTTTTCTGTTAAAACCTGTTCGCGGGGGAAATGATCATTCGAAATACGACTTGGATTTGAACGTCCGCCTGGAAGTTCAAGCCGGTACTCATGATATCGGCGTCACCTTTGTCGAAAAATCGACACCGCTGCTGGAAATCAAACGCGAACCGTTTGACGCCAGCTTCAACCTGCACCGCCATCCGAGACAACACCCGGCGATCCACGAAGTCTCGATCGTTGGACCGTTTGATCAAACGTCATCTGTTGGTTCGGACCAACTCGGCCACAGGGACACTTCGGACAGTCGCCGACGAGTGTTTGTCCAGCGTCCCAAAAAGGAACGGCACGCCGACGCGTCGGCACGCCAGGTATTCGCGAACCTGATGCGACTTGCCTATCGTCGAAGAATCGAAGACGCAGACTTCGACGTCCCAATGCGGTTCTTTCATCAGGCCTTTGGCGCGCCAAACCAAATCTCTGATGAAGTCGGCAACCCGGTTTCGCTTCAAACACGATTTGACGCGGGAATCGAAGCCGGACTGACCAGTATTCTCGTGAACCCGAACTTCCTTTTCCGCTCCATCGAACAACCCGAAGGAATTGAACCCGGAACGCCCTACCCCATCCGTCCCATCGAACTGGCCAGCGGGATGTCGTATTTCTTGTGGAGCAGCATCCCTGACGAGCCGCTACTTGCTGCGGCGGAGGATGGCAGCCTTGCGGATCAAACCCAAATCGACGAACACACTCGGCGCATGCTGGCCGATCCGCGAAGTCGTTCGCTGCTGGACAACTTCGCCGACCAGTGGCTGTATCTTCGCAACCTGCCGACGATCACGCCGGACCTGAGACTGTTCCCGGATTTCGACAATAACCTTCGAGATGCGTTCGCTGAAGAAACAAAACTGCTGTTCGCCGATGTCATCCGGCGTGATGCAAGTGTCTTGGAACTGATCTCCAGCGATCACACGTTTTTGAACGAGCGTCTGGCCAAACACTATGAGATTCCCGGCGTCGTGGGCAGCCACTTTCGCCGCGTCGAAATGGAACCAAAGTGGCATCGTGGCGGCCTGCTTCGGCACGGCAGTATTCTGACCGCGACGTCGTATGCCACCCGTACCTCGCCGACGATCCGAGGGGCTTGGGTTCTCGAGAATATCTTGGGGACACCGCCTCCACCGCCGCCACCCAACGTCCCAGCAATCAAGGAAAAAACGAATGCTGCTCCACTGTCATTTCGCGAATCATTGGAACAACATCGGTCCGTTCCAGCCTGCGCCGGCTGTCATGATCTGATTGATCCGGTCGGATTTGCCCTGGACCGATACGACGCCGTGGGACGATGGCGATCAAACGTCGAAGGATTTCCGATTGATGCCAAGGGGCGGCTTCCGGACGGGCAAGATGTCGATGGCGTCGTCGAACTGGAACAAGGTATACTTCAACGCCCGGAGTTGTTTGTGACGGCGTTGACCGAAAAATTGGTGACCTACGCCCTGGGACGGCCGATCACCCATCGTGATGGACCGGCGATTCGGCGGATCGTTCGTGATGCAGCCAAGGACAACTATCGCATTTCGGATCTGATCTCCGGAATCACTCAAAGTAATCTCTTTTTGATGCGGACAAGCCAATGATCCAGAACTCGAAAACGCTGTCACGTCGAACGCTGTTACGTGGGACGGGAGTGGCCATCTCATTGCCGCTTCTCGACGCGATGATTCCCGGCGTGTCAGCCAGTTCGGCCGAATCGTTGGGCCCCATCCACCGAATCGGTTATGTTTACATCCCGATGGGTTTCAACCCGGAACATTGGACACCCGACGGCGAAAGCGCGCCACTTGGTGAATTGCCGTCCAGCCTTGAACCGCTGACGAGCGTCAAAAAACATTTGACGGTGATGACCGGATTGGATCTACAGAATGCCTATCCGGGATCTCACGCAACCAGTAATTCCGCGTTCCTGAGTGCCGCCCGCGCAAAGTTGACCGAAAGTACCGACTATTTTCTGGGGACCACCGTCGACCAGATTGCGGCGCAAAAGATCGGTGCCAAATCGCCTTTGGCGTCCTTGGAACTGGCCATGGATTCGGCCAACACGGTCGGACAATGTGACAACGGATATGCCTGTGTCTATCAGAACAACCTTTCGTGGTCGTCGCCGACAACACCCTTGCCGTCGGAATCACATCCCAGATTGGTTTTCGAAATGCTGTTCGGCGACGGCGGATCGGCCGAACAGCGACAAGCCGAATTGAAACGGCGTGAGAGCTTGCTTGATTCCGTCACGCAAGAAATGAAGCGGCTTCAAAATCGCCTGGGAGCCAACGATCGTAACATCATCGATGATTATCTGACCAGCATCCGCGAAGTCGAGCGTCGCATCGCCAGCGCCGAAGCCTCTGCGAAAGACAATCCGTTACCCGATTTGGACCGGCCCGTCGGAGTGCCACACGCCTACGCCGACCATGCGCGATTGATGTTTCAATTACAGACCCTCGCGTTCCGCGGCGACATCACTCGGGTGTCAACGTTCCAATTGGCACGCGAGAGCAGC
>JAGQPO010000237.1 GCA_020426665.1 Planctomycetales bacterium | reverse complement strand
GCGAGATCCGGTTGACAGTCTGGCAAAACCTGTTGATTCCGAACATCGCCGACGCGGACATTGATGCCGTCAAAGAACGGTTGTTGGACATCGGCCTTGGATACGACGCCAGCAGTTTCCGAGCGGGATTGGTCGCATGCACGGGCAGCGGCGGATGCAAGTTCGCGGCCGCAGAAACCAAGACTCACGCGATGACGCTTGCAAAACACCTGGAATCGCAATTCGAACTCGATCGGCCGATCAATATCCATTTGACCGGATGCCATCACAGTTGTGCACAGCACTACATCGGCGACATCGGTTTGCTGGGATGCAAGGTCGAACAAGGCGACGACATGGTCGACGGATATCACGTTCACTTGGGCGGCGGCTGGGGAGACCGACAGGGGATCGCGCGTCTGGTCTTTGAGTCGGTTGCCTTTGAAGACGTCCCAAATTTGATTGCCGCGGTCATCGGCGGCTATCTGCAACGGCGACGCGAGGGCGAGTCGTTTATCGAATTCACCTCGCGCACCTCCGACCAGGAACTCAAGGCAATGGCTCACGAGTTGGTTTAGTTCACCGCGGTATTCTCATTTTCATTTCCATTAGACGATCAGATTCATGGTTACCAGTTTCATTCCCGAATCAGCTCCCTTTAACGAAGAACAACGCGCCTGGTTGAACGGATTTTTCGCGGGCATGATGGGTATTCAACCCGGCGGTGATGCGGCAGCGATCGCAAACGCCGCAGGGCTCTCCGCCGGCAATCTGTCCGGGACACTTTCCGGTGTGGCAACAGCCGAACCGGAGGAGCAGGAAGACTTCCCATGGCATGACGATTCTTTGCCGATCGTCGACCGCATGGAATTGGCCGAAGGCAGACCCGTCGAGCGGCGATTGATGGCCGCCATGGCACAACTAAATTGTGGCTCCTGTGGTTACCTTTGCCAGACCTACAGCGAAGCCATCGCCTCGGGCGAAGAGACCAATTTGACGTTATGCAGCCCGGGAGGCAAAGAGACGTCAAAGATGATCAAAAAAATCCTGAAGGAGTCCGAAACAAGCGAAGCGTCTCCCGCGAAAGGCACCAACGGTTCGGTTGCCAACGGTTCGGCACAAACAGAATTTTCGCGAAAGAATCCGTACGACGCCAAGCTGATCGAATCGCGACCGCTGAATCAAGAAGGCTCGGCCAAGGACACTCGGCACATTGCGATCGACCTCGGCGACTCGGGAATCAAGTACGAAGTCGGAGACGCACTCGGAATCTGTCCGACCAACTGTGGGGAACTGGTCGAAGGGATCGTTCGCACGATCGGCGCCGACACGAAGCTGATGATTGTGGCGCCCGACGGGACGCCCAAAACACTTGCAAATGCGCTCTGCGAAGACTATTGCTTGAAGGACCCGAGTGACGAACTGTTGGAACTTGCAATTAGTCGTGTGGATGATTCCGAAGCGAAAGAAACGCTGGCTCAAATGTTGGACGAAGGTGTTCCCGAGGGCTTTGACGTCCTGGATGTGCTGGAATTGGCGGGTGACGTACCGATCAGCGCCACGGAATTCGTGGAAACGCTTTCGCCACTCAATCCACGGCTGTACTCGATCGCCAGCAGTCAAGGCATCGTGGGCAACCAGGTCCATTTGACCGTCGGTAAAGTCACCTACGCACGTGGTGAACGGCTCAGAAAGGGAGTCGCCAGCACGTTGCTTGCCGATCGACTTTCGCCCGGCCAGTCGCTTCGTGTTTTCATACAACCCAACCACGGCGGCTTCACCGTCCCGGCTGATCCCGCCGCTCCCATGATCATGGTAGGTCCCGGCACCGGTATCGCGCCGTTCCGTGCTTTCCTGCAACAACGTGCATTTCTGCAACAACGTCAGGCGTCAAAGGCACTTGGCAAGAACTGGCTTTTCTTCGGTGACCAACACGCCGCAACCGACTTCTTGTACGAGGAAGAATTAAAAAGTTACCTGGACTCCGGTTTACTGACACGACTGGATACGGCATTCAGCCGGGACGGTGACAAAAAAGTTTATGTGCAAGACCGAATGCGTGAGAATGCGTTTGAGCTGTGGCAATGGATCGAAGACGGCGCGTACTTCTACGTCTGCGGCGACGCCAGTCGCATGGCGGTCGACGTCGACCGAACGCTAAAATCAATCGCCGTCACCGAAGGCCTTTTGACAGAAAAAGCGGCCGAAGAATTCGTCGCGAACCTTGCCAAAACAAAACGATACGTCCGCGATGTGTACTGATTTGATCGCGGTTAAATGTCATTCGCGTTGTCCCCGTCGTCCGTGGACCCGCATGATTTTCCGTGGCAACACGTCTAAAAAAATGCCTCTTCCGCAGAATCTGTGGGGCCATTTTCAAGGGTTTGAAGCGATTGACTCGGCAAAACACTGGTTTTCAAGGCATCAATCCTGGTTTGAAAGTGGACACCGTTTTGGAAATGGATTTTTGGAGGCATGAGCCAATGCCTTGAAAATCCCGCATCCTGAATACGCAGGGGACGAGTCGTAGACAACGCAAGCATTTTTGGAAGTTGTCAAAAAGCCCTCAAGTTTCACCCAC
>JAGQPO010000236.1 GCA_020426665.1 Planctomycetales bacterium | reverse complement strand
TGCCATGGGTCCCGGTGACAAACCAGCCGGCCCAGCGGCCTTCAAGCGACCCGGTCGGTTTGGGGAAGATTGATTCTTGGGGAAAAGCACGATAACCATTGGAGTCCGAAAACACCGACTGCATCATTAGCCCTGGGACACGACCGGTGTGGCTGGACGCATGGCAAAACAGGCACTGTTCGGTCTTGCGTTGCAACCTCGGGGGATCAAGGTCCGTTGATTGGGAGAGCGTGTAAAAGACGGTTCCCAGCATTGCATCGGTTGACGCGATTTCGATCACTTCGCCGCCGGGAACGTAACCCAGATACGTTTCGTCATTGAAATAGATGGCGCGAGGGTTGTGCGGCGAGATCTTTATCCGTTGCAGACTGTTCTTGGCGAAGACCAGTGTCTGGGAATCGACCGGAATCCGCAGTTCCTTTAAGAGGGAATTCAAGTAGCCAAATTTCGGGTCGTATTCCAGGTTGGTCTGACCGGAATCGACACGCTTGCCAAGTTCCGCAACCGCATCGTTGGCGTCGGTCGTTGAGTATCTGATCGGCGGTCTTTCGAATGGCAATTGGGCCTCGGCCGAATTGCAGCCGGAGATCACCGCCAGACAAAAACAAAGGACGAATCCCAGCGCGCGACCGTGTGCCGGTTGTTTATTCGGATTCGGCATAGTCATTTTGCCACTGCTGAATCAAATCGGCGGCAACCGGGTCACGATGGATCACCACGCGATAACGCAGGGTTATGGGATTGTCGGTAGGAATCAATTGCGGCGTGCGGCCCGGCCAGACCGGGTTTTGCATGCTGTTTTTCGACCGCAGAATCCAGGGTTGGGGATAGCCGGCAGAATCAGGGTGGCA
This sequence comes from Planctomycetales bacterium, assembly GCA_020426665.1. Classification (GTDB taxonomy): domain Bacteria; phylum Planctomycetota; class Planctomycetia; order Pirellulales; family Pirellulaceae; genus Stieleria. The sequence goes on along the minus strand of JAGQPO010000236.1, from coordinate 9,365 downwards.
CAAGACCGTCAAACCACTGACCCGAGTTTGATCCGATGGTCCGTCGCCTAGTTTTCCCGTCATCGACATCCATGATGACGCCGCAACAATCGTCTTGGTCGGAGTCTGATAGCCGTTCTGGCTCAAGAAGCGAATGTCATCGGGCAGCCTGATCCGAACCGAGAAGCCTCCGTAACCTTTGTCGTCATCTGATCCGCCGATACGGGTTTCCGGGTTGGTCGACCGCATGTGGATTTGGAAGTCGATGCGCCGGCGATCAGCCTGACGTGGATAGATGCGAATCGAAGATTTTTCCTCAACGATCGCTTGCCGGCCGCCGCGCCAAAGTGACGATTTCCAATCCACCGTCATGTCCAACGTAACGGAACCGTCGTCATTGGACGTCGGAATGACGCTGCGTACGTCCCAGCGCAAATCATGCAAGGCCCAGCCATCGCCGACGCTTTGGTCTGCAACGATCAGTTGATGCCACGCCCAAAACACGCCCCGATGGTGTCGATGATCGTCCGGGAAATCTTCCGTCAAAACGTTGCCATCAAGATCATAAAGCGGGTGCACATAATGGGCACGCGTGTAATTGCCATCCTTCGATCGATCCGAACGTTGGTAATAAAGCACCTTTGCGCCGTCTTCACTGACCAGTACACCGTTTTCATCCTGTCGGCACTGCATCCCCTGTTCGACGGCCAGCGAGGACGCGGACAACAGAACGCTTGAGAGTAAAAAGATTTGTATTCGAGATAACATCTGTTCGGTCAATGTTGGGTGGACGCGACCGCTTCGATCTACGTCCACGATTACATCAGTGTCCTTTTGTTAAATACGCCAGCAAGTCCGCGACCTCGGCGGCCGACAATGTGTTAACCAATCCCTCGGGCATCGGCGATACTTCAGACGGGCGATGCATTTCGATTTCGTGTTTGGGAATCTCCACGATCTTACTTGGATCCAGTGGGTCGGTGGCGATTCGCAGATTCGACGTACGGTAATCTCCACCGGAAACGACTTGCCCACTGATGATTTTCCCATCCGTCGTAATCACTTGTGTTCCGCGATATTTTTCGGCGATCACATCCGACGGGGTGACGATGGATGTCAGAATATCCGATCGACTGAAACGAGCCGCTAATGATGTCAGGTCTGGCCCCAGAACACCGCCCCGCCCCGCGATTCGATGACACGAAGCACACATCGCGTCGCGGAAAAGAGCTTCGCCGCGTCGCGAATCACCGCGATCGGTGCTGTCATCCAAAGCGCTCGTCAACGACTCGCGCGTCCACGCTTGAACGAACGGACGAACAACTGGCTTGGGCAGACTTTGGTGCAACGTTGCGGGCACGATCAGATCGGCCAAATCGTTTCGCTGTTGTTCATTCAAGTGACCTACCGCTCGCTCGCGGATCTGTTGCAACCGTCCGGGCATGCCGGCGCCCGAAAATGCGGTTCGCTCAAGTTCGGCCAAGGCTTCGAAGAACAACTCGAGATCGTCGTTTGACCACCCGTCGCGTTGATGGCAAAGCATGTAAAGTGAATTCATTCGGTCCCGCTGGCTATCGGCGGACTTCAGAATTCGAATCAGTGGCCCGACGGCACCGGGAACATGGTGGTCGGCGACCAGTCGGGCGAGCTCCTGGTGGACCGAATAACCGCTGCCCAGCGGTGCGGTCGGCGCGTCTGATTCATTTTCTAGCCAGCGAATCAGGCGTTGTTGGGTATTGTCATTGATCCCGGAATCGACGGCGGATGGATGATCAAGCACCAGTCGGTATGTATGCAGGATCGACAACTTTCCCAAGGCCGTCATCGACCCAACATCGATCGCGTCCAACCGTGCCAGTATCGCGGGCCGATCGTCCGGGCGCGCGGCGCGTGCGAGTGCCAACAGCGACGTCGCGGCAAGTTCGACGGACATCTCCGACATCGCAGCATCTCGCCACAATTCTATCGGCTGGTGTTCGATCGCGATCCTCGCGGCGTTCCGGATCATCGGGTCGGTGTCTGCGAGATGACTCCATGCGGTTGAAATCGCCTGGCGCCCAACCTTTCGATGCAGCGATTCCAGCTGACCGGCAAGTTTCCGCGACCGCCGCGAAAACGTCTCACGTTGGGATTGTTGCGGCGTCGTTTCAAGGGGCTGGTCAGGTTTGCCGACATATCGAATGCGATAAAGTGCCGATTGCGTTTTTCGTCCTCCCGTGATTACGTACATGTTTCCGTCGGGTCCAAAATCCAGGTCGGTCACATTCAGCGGTCGTCCCGCCAAGAATGTCTCCACGCGGCAAGCGTACCCCGCTCCGCGCGGAGAGAGATGGCATGCCAGAATTCTGCCGTAGGCCCAATCCAATGCGAACATCGCGCGCCGATAATGTTCAGGAAACGAGCTGCGGCTTCCCGACTTCATTGCCGTCGGTGAACCTTTCCCGACATCGACCGTCGGTAACGCATTGTCGGCGTGGTCTGGATAATAAGGCGGCCATTCACCGTTTGTCTTGCGCCGCCAACCGTAGTCGCCGCCAGAAACCAATTGGACGATGCGAGTAGGCCGATACCATGGTGCACCCATGTCGTACTCGTTGTCGGCATCGTATGTAAATGCTTGGCCGTCGCGATTGAAATCGATTCCAAACGGGTTCCGTAATCCGGACGCAACCAATTCCCAACGCGTTCCGTCCCGATCGGTTCGAATGACATGCCCTTCTTCGCTGGGAATCCCGTTTCGTGCCGGTCGCAGGGGCGACGTCCGGTCTGTGATGTTTTCTTTTGCCAGTTCCACGCTGTCGCCGTGGATGGAGTAGATCATGCCGTCGGGTCCCAAAGCAAGGTCATTGCGTCCATGCCCAACGCTGCCAGGAAACTCACGCAGCAGTTTGACGTCATCGAATCGATCGTCGCCATCGGTATCGCGAAGCCGATACATTCCCTTGGAATTGTTGGCGTTGGCATACAGTGAATCATAGGCATACAGCAGTCCGCGGCATTCCATCAAATCATCATTGATGGTTTCGACTTTATCGACATGGCTTCCGTTGCCGGAAAGCGACATCCGTAACAATCCTTTGTCTTCGCGTGCGATCGTGACGCGTCCTTGGGGATCCACTGCCATGCTGACCCAAGATCCTTCGTCGCTGGTCGCTGAACGTACGAGATCGACTTCGAATCCGGCTGTGGTTTGAAAGGTCGCCGGATCGGTACCAGATTCTGCGCCACTGGCCCTACGCCACTGTTCATAATCATCGAACGCCGAAATCTTGGCCAGATTGTCGACATTCCATAGCTCGCCCGCGACCGCACCAAACGAAACCGCGCGATCGCCGTCGGCCGTCCAGTCTTCGCCGCTTCGAATGGTTGCGGACGTTCCATCGGCATAAATGATCTGCAAACTGATTGCGACGGCTGCCGGGCCTTGACCGCTGCGGCAGCGGAGCGACAACCGGTTTTCGCCTATTCGCAAATCGTTTGTCACATCCTGTTCCAGCCACGGACCATACTCGTCCAGCTCCAACAGAACGGTGTCATTAAGTGAAACTTGACATCGCGTGAAGTCGGCCGCCAAGTGAATCGTCGCCCGTTGGATGGCTGCCCGAACGGGAATCGATTTGACAAACGTGACCTGTTGGCCCGCCTGGCGAGTGTGTGTGCCCCAGATCCAGTGTGGACGGGCATGATCATCGGGGGCCGACGTTTCCGTCGCGCCGAAACATGTCGTTGAAATCGGGGTCATGCTCCAGGCGAAACAGATCGCCGGAATCAAAACAAATACACTGCGGAGATGTCCCATCGTTGATTGCCTTGCCGGATGATGCGATTGCCATTGATTAGCACCAGTTCCATAGCATACGCGAAACTCGTATTCGGTGTCCCCAAACCTGACGATTACATTTTGCCCGGCCGATTCCGGTTATCATACTACGCTTCGACGCTACCCCCATTGATGTTCCGAGATCACCATGCGCACGACTTTTTTGATCGCCATTTGCTTGTTCGCCACACTACGGGCTACTTCCAATTTGACCGCCCAGGACGCGGTTTCCGAGTCGCCGGTCGGCCATCAGGATTTGTTGGAACCGTATCGCGAAGCCGCGGAGAAGAAGTGGTCCAAAGCAATCGACGAATTCGACCAGCAAAACATAGCTGAAACGGATCCTGAAGACGCGGTTTTGTTTATCGGCAGCAGCAGCATCCGTCGTTGGACAACGATGGCCGACGACATGGTCCCCTATCAAACCATTCGACGAGGTTATGGCGGCGCAAAGTACACGGACATGGCCGTTTTCGTCCAGCGACTGGTTTCGCCACACAAATATCGAGCGATCGTGATGTTCGTCGGCAACGGCGTGGTTGGCAAAGAAGACGATCTTACGCCGGATCAAATCGAAGCACTGACACGTCATATCGTTAGCGTGTCACAACACCACCAGCCCGACGCGCCGTTCTTTTTGATCGAGATCACTCCCTGCAAGAGTCGCTTCGGCGCCTGGCCAAAAATTAGAGCGGTCAACGCGCGTTTGCGTGAAATCGCCTTGACGACGCCAAACACCTACTTCATCCCAACGGCCGGTCATTTTCTCACGGCGGACGCGACACCCCGACCGGAATTGTTTGTCGAGGATCAATTACACCTGAACGAATCGGGTTACAAACTTTGGGCGTCACTGATTCGCCGACGTCTCGACGACGTGCTTAACATAACAGAGTGAATCGCGCCCATTCGCGTAGCGGCTTTGTCGACGGAGGGGAAGTCCGTCGCACCCCAAGAATAAAAAATTGTCGAAGCACTGAGGCTTCGCGGCCGTTATTTGCCTTTCTTCTGTTGTTTTGCCCGCTCTCGAACTTGTTGCTTCGCTTCTTCAAACTGCTCCGGAGTCAGCACGCCAACTTTGTCGGCCCAGCTGTCCCACTTCGCGGTTAAAACCGCAACGGTCTGGGGATCGGAGTCCGCCAAATTGTTCAACTCGGTGCGGTCTTCGCTGATGCGATACAGTTCCCACGGTCCGTTTCGTTCACCGACAAGTTTCCAATCTCCGTCGCGGATCGCGCGGTTGCCTTCGTGTTCCCAGAACAACGTTCTTGGTTTCGACGCGTCGGAATGAAAGATCGGCATTAGACTTTGTCCTTCCATCGGCTCAATTTGATTCCCGTTGAAATTGTTCGGATAGGTCGCATCGGCGACGTCTACAAACGTCGGCATCAAGTCGATCAAATGAGCCGGCGGATGCCGAAGTTCCCCCTTGGCTTTGATCTGATCCGGCCAATGAGCGATGAACGGGGCACTGATTCCGCCTTCGTGGTTCTCGCGTTTGTAGCGCCGGAACGGCACGTTGCTCAATCCGGCCCAGCCCTGTCCATAGCTGCTGGTCCATCCGCCCTTGCGTCCCCATTGGTCGTGGTTGTCGACGGTATTGGTTTCACCCTTGATTCCGAATAACCCGGTTTCTTTGGTGCCGCCGTTGTCTGACAGGAACAGGACCAGGGTGTTGTCCAGTTCACCGATTTCATCAAGATGGTCGATCACGCGTCCAATGTTCTGGTCCAAGCGATCGACAATCGCGGCGAACAGTGCCATCTTAAAATCCATGTCGTCACGTTGTTTGTCGGTCAGCGATTCCCATTCAGGGACATCCGGCGGAGACAGCGGCCAGGAGTCATCCAAAACGCCCAGTTCCACCAATCGCTTGTACCGCGTCTTTCGAAGTTCTTGCCATCCATCGCGATAGCGTCCGCGATACTTTGCGATCTCTTGGGGTTTGGCATGCAACGGAAAGTGCGGCGCGTTGTAGGCCAGGTAAAGGAAGAACGGCTTGTCCTGTTTGTTTCGAACATTCTCTCGCTGCACCGTATCGATGAAGTGCAATGCGTAATCGGTGAAAACGTCGGTCGTGTACCATTCGTTCTCGGGGTGCAGGTGGTTGACCGGGTTTTCACTTACCGGCAAGACCAGCTTTTCGTTCAAGTAAATTTCGGTGCGCGGCACGATAGTGAAATAGCTGTCGATGTATCCACGCGTGCCGTAGAAGTGTTGAAATCCGCGCGCCGTTGGACTTCCTTCGTCTCGCCATCCCAAGTGCCATTTGCCCGTCATGATGGTGTGGTAACCGGCCGAACCGAGCACCTCGGCAATTGTGACCGCCTTCGGACTGAGTCGGTCACGATAACCACGGACTTCCAAATCCCCCGCCATGTGACCGATATCTGCCTGGTGCGGATACAGTCCGGTCAAGATCGATGCACGCGACGGACAACAACGTCCGGTGTTGTAAAAGTGTGTCAGCCGAACCCCGCCGGCAGCCAATCGATCGATGTTTGGTGTTTGAATCTCGCTGCCAAAGCAACCGACGTCGGAAAACCCCATGTCGTCGGCGAACAACACAACAATGTTGGGGCGATCATCCGCTTTTGAGACTTTTACATCGCAAACGACCGCCGGCGATAGGATCAGCGGGATGAAGAATAACGGCAGGCGAGTGGTCATGTTCAGACGCTTTTGCATCAGGCTCATCTTTGTTTCCACTTCAACGATTCGTGCCACGTCGCCTTGGTTGCGCTGGGTACGCGAGGCGACGGTATTGGTGTTCAAGATTAAGATCGGTTATTACTGGATCGGTTATCGGCGACGGTAATGGTCGTCGCTGCTATCGCCCGTCCAGCTGGAACTGCGATTGCGTTGGTTCAGGTCGCGTCGACGCCCGGCCCGATCTGCGTGCGCGGCCATCGCAGCCCCGGCAGCCTGTGCCATCGCACCGACCAATACCTGGGTCAACGGGTGCGACGCGACGTTACCCAGTTGTTCACCGATCGTCGGCCCCCAGCGTTGAGCCCTGCGGATGCGATCCCAGGCCTGGTCGATGTCGTCTTCATTCTTGGCGTGATGCAAGACATCCAGGATATCGACCGATGGCAAAAATTGGCTGCGAGCGGCATCAAACTTTGAGGCGCGAAAACGTTGAATCAATCTGCCCAGGGCTTCGATGCATCGTTGCATGTCGCGAATTTCATCGTGATGGCGGCGGGTCTCGTGTTCCAATTCGTCCAGCTGCTGATCGACGCCTTGGATTCGTGCCACGATCTGGTCGTCTGTCAGTGAAGGGGTTCGCCGCGCCTTGGAGGCCAGGTCTTCGGAATCAAAACCGGCAAGCATTTCACGGAACACCGATACGGCTTCGCGATAAAAAGTCCCACGCGTGTCGTCCAAGTCCGTCAATTCACGCTCCAGCGACTCCGTCTCTTCACGCACCTTGTCCAGTTCCGCCAACTGCGTTTCACGACGTTGTGTCAGCTGATCGACTTTGGTAATCGCGGCGGTTAATCCGAGTCGTTCGACGACCAAATCCCTTCGCTTCTCCAACTCGTTCATCACGGTATCCAACGAGTCGCGGTCCGACGCGATGATCTTTCGCATCTGTTCCGGAGTCTTGACCAGAAACTCGTAACCTTGTTTGGCTTTGTTGTAATCAATGTACTTCGCCAGCCATCGATCCATTCGTCGTGTGAAGCCGCGTTTGCCGTATTGGTCGGTGCCGAATTTTTGGTCGCGAAGGTACGTGAATAGCGAACTGGACTCGTAACCCGGCAACTTTCTTGCCGCGTCCTGTTCGATTTCATTTAAATTGGCCTCGGCCCGCTCCAACGCTGCTTCGACAACCGCGGCTTGATTGGAAAGTGTGATGAACGTTTCGTCGGCCGCCAATTCGGACTCAACTTTTGACGCCAACGTTGCTTGCGTGGCTTTTGCTTCGTCCAGCGCGGTGTTGATTTCCAACAATCGATCTTCTTGCAAAAAGCGTCGATCGTTGGCGTCGGCCAGTCCGGTTGCCACACGTCGGCGTTTGTCTTCTTTGCGCATCAAAACCTGGTTGATGCCGCTGCGGACTTCGATCCATGAAGATTCGATGGCCTCGCGGGTCAATTCCGGCAAGTAATACTCAGCCAGATTTACCAGTGCGTCGCTTCGGTCTTCGCCTAAATCGCCACGTTCGACGTCGATCGACGAGACCCTTGAACGCATCTCTTCGAGACGATGCTGGACGTCTTTGTAGCCGTCCATCAACAGACGGTGCATTGCCGGGCCGGAAATCGACATGTTCGACACAATCCTGATCTAACCGAAGAAATACCAAAGCCCACCGGCGGCAGCCGCAGCGCCCGCCATCGACCACATGATTCTGTCTCGCCAAATCCAACAGTGGGCGATAAAGTTTTTGAAACCCGACTTTGGATCCGTGTACGTATGCAGCGTATCCATGTATTGACCGATCGCGGCGTCAATTTCCGCTTCCGTCACATTGTCGCCGGAAAGTTGCGCCGTTCGCATCAATTTGTCGCGGAGCGCCGCCCGCATATCGTCTCGCCGAAACATTTCTTCGGCCTTCTCGCGCTGGTCCCGCATCTCCCGGGCCACGTCCATCACGCGCAAGGTTTCCTGAAGCGTCAATTCCTGGCCGGGCAAACCGGTCTGCGTCTGTGTCGCTTGCGCCTGATTCATTCCTTGGTGCCAATTTTGGCGAGGAAAATGGGGGTAAATGCGTTATCGTTACAACATAACCGAGGGGAGGCGGGACGATAACTGACCCGATCCCCAAAGCGACATCAAAAGGACTGAGCAAACAACGATTTTGCCCCTCCTTTAGGCGGCATCTGAGTTTCGCCTGGCCTTCGATTCGATCCACGAAATGGGGCTCGATTGCGTTGCGGGCATTGGCGCGCTAACTTGGTAGGCGCGGTGACGCCTGTATTTCAGCTATTCTATCACCAAAAAACTTCCGCAAGAGACGTTTCAATACCATGTCCCAGCAAGCTCAAGCGACTGCATCCCAGCAAGCTCAATCTCAACCACGCGATACGAGCAAAATGCGAAAGTACCTGAACGATGCCGTTGAGGTACTCAAGGAGTTTGGCGTCAATAGCAAGAATACGGCGCCACAGGAGTTGATCACGCTGTTGGAGGAGGTCAAACACTTGGATGAAGCCAAGGTTTTGGCAATCGCCGACGTGATCCAACACATGGGGGCATTCAACGCACTGGTCCGTGAAAACGTCGAAGCGATCCAAGTCGGGAATCGCTACCTGCAAATCACTCAAGAGTTCGATTCGGTGCGCGAAGACAGCAAGCGATTGATCGCTCAACTTGACGATGGAAAAATCAGCGGGACAGAGAAGTTATCGAATTGGTGGATGAAGATTCGCCGCGGAACCCCCAACGATCGCTTCGAAAAAATCGTCGAAATCTATGGCGACGTCGCAAAGGACACCAAGCAAGCGCTCAAAAGCGAAGACAAGATCATGGAAGCGTACATCGATTTTCGATTCGCGCTCAAGGAAGCCGAAGTGTTGGCCCGCGAATTGTTGGACTCTCATGCCCCGGTTTTGCA
>JAGQPO010000235.1 GCA_020426665.1 Planctomycetales bacterium | reverse complement strand
AAATGGGATCGTATTTGTGGTCATGACAACGACAACACGTCATCGTCAGTCCCAGCCAAACCGTACCAGTGGTTTCGGCGCGATCAAAAACGTTTTCGACGCGAGTCTCTTCCGCGATCCTGCCGCCTTCTCCATTGAACATGTGATTGCGATTGAAACCGGTGGCAAGAACCTGTTCCATTGTCGGTTGATCCAATAAATCGCCTGCGAGCATTTCGATCGTAAACTGATCAAACGGCATGTTGTCGTTCAACGCATCGACTAACCAGTCTCGCCACGGCCACATCGTTCGCGTCGGATCACCTTGGAACCCGTCGGTGTCGGCATATCGCGCGGCATCCAACCAGTCCCAAGCCATCCGTTGCCCATAACGTGGTGAAGCCAGTAATCGATCGACCAGCTTTTCATACGCCTCGTCGCTTCGATCGGCCAGGAATGAATCGACCTCCGCCGGTGTAGGTGGTAAACCCGTCAGGTCCAATGTAAGCCGCCGGATCAATGCTTCGCGAGACGCTTGGGGTTGTGGTTGTAAACCCACCTGCAGTGCACGCGCTCGGATGAAACGATCAATCGGGTTTCTGGACCAACCGGACGAATCCTCGGGAACGGAAGGCGACCTTGGCGGGACAAAAGACCAGTGTTCCGACCACTTGGCGCCGGCAGCGACCCAGTCACGTAGCGTCTGGATTTCGGCGGCCGTCATTTGCAATTTTGATTCCGGCGGCGGCATCACTTCGTCGCTATCATCCGTCGCGATACGACGCAATGCTTCGCTGCCGGTCGGATCATTGGGGACAAATGCGGCGTAGCCACCCAGATCGGTAAACGCTCCCTCGGCGGTATCCAAACGCAAGTCCGCTTCGCGAGTGGCTTCGTCGGGGCCATGGCACTGAAAGCAGTGGTCCGAAAGGATCGGCCGAATTTGGCTGTCAAAGTCCACCTCTGCGGCGGCGCAGACGGCTGCCATGACAGCCAAAAGAAGGCAAAATGAGAAGAGTCGTAGCATGAATTCGAGGCGTGGCATGAATTCGAGACGGGCGGGATCGGAAGGGGGAGGAATGGGCGGATCAATCAGGGCCGCCGGAAAGCGTCGGGCGAAGACCAACATTGTAGCCTGTCGGTTGGTGACGGGTTCGAACAAGATTGGCGATTTCGCCGAACCCATCCGCCGGGTCGGATGTCATCGTATGCGACGCACAGATTTCACAGCATGCTGTTGTTCCATCGGGGTTACCCTTCCTAAATCCGCAGCACCATGTTACGAGATTATTTGCAATTACCGCTTCCCGTTCGCATTCTTTGCTTGGGATCGTTAATCAACCGCGCGGGATCATTCGTATTAATCTTCTTGGCGATCTACGCAAGCGAGCAACTCGGGTTCGGAGTGCCGTTTGCAACCGCATGCATCGGCGTTCTGGGCCTGGGATCGATGGCCGGCTCCCTGATCGGCGGCCATCTTGCCGACAGGCTGGGGCGTCGCGTCGTGATGCTGTTCGCACTCTTTGGCGGGGCAGCGATTTTGGTGTTACTTGCAAATGTAACCAATCGTTGGGTTTTCATGGCGTCCGTAGGCGTTTTCGCGTTGGTTTCGGATTTGTATCGGCCGGCGGCGTCGGCAATGATCGCAGATTTAGTCACGCTGCAGCGCCGAGCCCATGCGTTCGCATTGATGTACATTTCGATTAACCTCGGTTTTGCGATCGCGCCGCCGATCGGCGGGGTGTTGGCCGCATATTCGTTCCAGTGGCTGTTTTGGATCGACGCGTTAACGATGATCATCTATGGGTTGATCATCCTGATATCGATCCGAGAAACTCGCCACTGCAACGTAACGATCGAAGATGAATCGGGAGTTGCAAACGATAGAACTGCGCGTGGCAAAACGTTGCGAACCGTTTTTGGACGCATCGTGTTGGACGTTCCGTTCCTGTTGTTCTGTTTCTCGACGCTTTTGATCGCACTGGTATTTGTCCAAGGTTTATCAACCTTGCCCATTTACATTCGACAAATCGGATACAGTAACCTGCAATTCGGATTGTTAATGTCCGTCAACGGGATCTTGATCTTTGTGCTGCAATTGCCGCTGACGCATTGGCTGTCCCGATTTAACGCGATGACGATTGTTGCGATCGGTGGCATCTTCATCTCCGTCGGGTTTGGTTTGACCGCTTTGGGCGGCAGCATCGTTGCGCTGGGGTTGTGCATCACGATTTGGACGTTGGGCGAGATCTTGCAGGCGCCCTTCAAACAATCGATCGTCACCGACATGGCGCCCGAAGATCTTCGCGGAATCTATCTCGGAGTGTTCACGATGTGTTATGCATCGGCATTGACGATCGGCGCCCCGATCGGTGGTGAAGTGCTGCACTATCTGGGCCCGGCGATGTTGTGGACAGGCACATTTTTGACCGCGATGGTTGCCGTCACGGTGTATCTGCTGATCCATCGCACGGTGACACGACGCATCACCTGATCAAAAAGGGGAAAGGGGTAATTAAAAAAGGGGAAGGGGGTAGTTTCCGTTCCACGAGCAAAAATACCCCTTTCCCCTTTTCGGGTTGCTGTGCGGGGGCATGGCACGTGGGAAGGGGCTTCGATTATGCTGCCGGGATGTTTCGTACCGATCGATCCCTTCCGGCACTGCTCGACGCGGACTGCTACGGCGGCGATGCGTGGTTCCAACGCGATACCAAACTGCTGCGTGGCGTAACGTGGCAGTTGGTTGCGTCCACGGCGATGTTTCGAAAAGACGGCGACTTTGTAACGGCGGAGCGTCATGGCGTTCCCGTGCTGGTGCGTCGACAGGACGGCGGCTTTTTTGCATTTCACAACGTGTGTGCCCATCGAGGCTGTCGCCTGGCAAGTGGGGTTGGCCATTCGCCACAGCTGAAGTGTCCCTACCACGGTTGGCAATATGGTGCCGACGGCAAGACTCGAAAGATTCCCGACTCAAAGCAATTCCCGCACTTCGATCGTGAGTCGTATCGATTAAGAACCTATCCGGTGCGTCAAGTCGGACAACTTGTTTTTGTGCACCTGGGCGGCGATGACGCCGAACCCCCGTCGATCGATACATCGGAAAGTTGGTGCGATGAATTTCAGAATCGAACAAACGCCACGCATTGGCGGATGGTGCTTCACCAAGAAATCGAATACCCGACGGATTGGAAAATTCCCATCGAAGGATCTTTGGAAAGCTACCACCTGGACGAGATTCATGCCAATACGTTTGGTAGCGCGCCAGCCGAATCCGAATGTGATCACTCTTTCTCGGAAACCGGTAGCGTGTTTGAAACATCCGCTCGGGTATCGTCGTTCCTTGCCAACTTGGAAGTGAAAGTGGTGCGCGGCATCACTGGTCACTTCAACCCCACCTATCGGCATGTCCATGTCTTTCCAAACGTGATGGCATCGTTTACGGATTCCATGACGTTGGTTTACCAGATCTATCCGACGGCCCAGCGGCAATCTCGGATGGCGGTGTTTGGGTTTACGCCACGAAGCCGACGATGGGGCTGGTTTGGAAAATATCTGGGCTGGTGTTTGGGATTGGCGGCCACGAGACTCGCGAAACAGGTCCTGGCCGAAGACGCCGCGATTTTTCCGGAGGTGCAAGCCGGACTGGAAGCGTCGATCACTCCACGAATCTTTGCTCGCAGCGAGGAACGCCTGCATGCTTTCCACAAGTATTGGGTGGCGTCACACAAGATTGAAGCATC
>JAGQPO010000234.1 GCA_020426665.1 Planctomycetales bacterium | reverse complement strand
CGGGTTGGACATGACTTTGCTGGGCGATCTTTCCGGAGACGGTACCACTGAAATTGCCGTGGGAGTTTATGACGACGATGGAGGATTGAATCGGGGAGCACTCTGGATTCTTTCACTCACTTCCGATGGATCGGTGGCCCGTCATCAAAAGATTAGCAGCACGACCGGCTGGCCAGGGTCACCCATTCAAAACAGTGACCTCTTCGGTACCATCGGAATGGATGCTGCGGGCGACGTGGATGGCGATGGAGTTAACGATCTTTTTGTCAGCGCCTACCTGGATAACGATTTCGGATCGGTTTATCTGTTGTATTTGAATGCCGACGGAACGGTAAAAGGCTACGAGAAGATCAATGGCTCCGACGTCGAGGGAGTCGAACTCTATGATCGCATCGGAATTTCTGTCGCCAATGTTGGCGACATCAACCGAGACGGCAACATCGACTTGGTTGTCGGCACGATTACCGATGGCGACGGAGGATCGGAGAAAGGCGCCTTCTACACTCTTTTTAACGTCCCGCAGCCCGTCTATGAATCGGCTGGAGATCTCGACGGGGACGGAATCGACGAACGGTTTCGTACAACAATCGACAACGATGACGAAGTTGGAATCACCCTGCTTCGGTCATTGCAGCCGAAACAAAACATCATGATCCATGAAACGCCGCTTGCAGGTGTGGTTCAAGAGCTAGCCGTATCGTTCGGCGATTACGATAGCGATGGAAAGGCTGATGCGGCCGTCTTGCAAACGTGGACGTCGAACGGGGAACCGATTGACGGCACCGTTTTCGTGTTTCTCGATATCCTTCAACATTCGGGAACGATTGAACTGTCGTCGGCCGACTATTCGATCGAAAGCAGTGCTTCCACGGATGTGCTAACGGCTCTTCTGAACGGAAACTTCTTGGACTTGAATGCCGACGGGTTTGACGATCTGATCGTCGGCTCTGCAGGTTTTGACCAAACATCCAACACGATCAGCGTTGACGCCGGCCAAGTCTACCTGATTTATGGATCCGGCAATCGAAACATCCTGCCAAGCGATGGCTATGGATTCCTCGCCAACCGTTCGATCAGCGGTAGCGGTGACTTCCTTGTCGATCGAAGCACGGGCTCACCGGAACAATTCACTCTAGCGCCAATCGATTCCGACAGTGGCGAAACATGGTATCAATTCACGCTGCTTGGTGACGGGCTGCCAGGTGACTCTATCGAAATTGGTCCACGACCGCTGCCGACAAAATCACTTGGGGCAGTCGCAGCTGGCACCGTTGACACGTTGACGAAGGGCGTCGTTGCGGATGCGGATACGATCACCATTGGCCCACATTCGGTGGGAATCCTGGAATACGATTTGTCCGGATTGATTTCCACCATTGTCGAAGACCAGGGAGCGATTGAAAACGCGACGTTCAATCTCGACTACAGTGCGACGTTGCTAAATTACCCCAGTTCTTTCAAGCTGGCACCAACGGACGCGGAACGTGCTCAATTCGGAAAGACCTCAGCGGCGATAGGACGCACGCTGTATTTCTCGGCGGATGATACGTTTTGGAAGACCGATGGAGACGCCGTCAGCACGATCCCCATCACGGACAGTGAAGGGGGGCGAATCTACTATCCCCATCATTTAACTGTTGTCGATGAAGGCGCAACCCAATCGCTTTACTTCTTCGGTGCCAGAGACGCTCTCGGGGATGTGGAGAGTTCTTATCTGTGGAAACTTGCCGAGGGACAGACCGAGGCGGTTCAAGTGGGGGTTGAATCGTACAACGTTTCGAGCGATGTCGAGCCGATCGCCGCGGGTGGATTCCTGTTCTTCAGTGCCGATCAACTGACGGGAGACTCTGCAGCTGAAGTTGGCAACGAATTGCTTCGTTCCAATGGATCGCCAGCGGGTACGACTCGTATCACATCCACCAATGGTGCTGAGATCGTCACCGAAGTCCAACAATTGGTGACGGGAGCGATGGGTGGCAATCTCTATGTGGCATTTGTTGCCGATTTGCGAAGCGGCAGCACCCAACGGTCCGTCTTTCGATTGCCCATCATGGAGACAGACGCCTCGTTGATTGATAGCGGAATCACGGGAGTCGACGAATTAACCATGGCTGGAGATTCGATCGTCTACATCCAAGGCACGGCAATCAAACAGGTTCCTGTGGGCAGTACCACAACGACGCGTACTTTGCTGATCTCCAGTCCGCCTACCCATTTGTCAAGCTATCGCTCCGTCGATGGAGATAATCTGGTTTTGTTTCTGAGCAACGGTCAAATCCGTTACTTCGATGTCAGTGAAACGACAACAATCGCCAAGACTGTTTTGTACACCGACGTCGGCGATTTGGGATTTGTCGATTCGCTTTACATCGCTGGACAAACCGTATTTATCGTCACTTCGTCGCCGATCGGAGTCATTCGAAATCAACCTTTCAATAGTGGAAAAGAACTCTGGGCCATCGACGACTTTTCCGACCCAAGGGCACAGCTCGTTGCTGATTTGAATGATCTCTCGGAAAGTAACAAGACCGGAGACTCCAATCCTCGCTCCTTGATCCACCTCGAAAACGAGGGTTCGACAACTCTGTACTTTGTTGCCGACGTGCCATTTGGGACGAGCCAAGTCTCTTCGATGCTTTACCGTCTTGATATGGACGCCAATG
Source organism: Planctomycetales bacterium (assembly GCA_020426665.1). Lineage (GTDB taxonomy): Bacteria > Planctomycetota > Planctomycetia > Pirellulales > Pirellulaceae > Stieleria. Next base: position 7,793 of record JAGQPO010000234.1, on the reverse strand, counting down.
GATCGTTGCATCGCAATGATGAAGGACAGATCGTTGGCCTACAGCAAATCAAACCGCTCGGTGATTTTGTGCAACCGATCGTTGCGGAAAGAAACATCTATTTCACTCAAGTAGCCAACGACGGTGAAAAGGAACACAACGGCGAACAAGTCAACAACACGTTTGCCGACGCACAGGTCATCGGCTCTTCCTACTTTACGACGGACATTACCGGAGACGTTTTTGGCTCCATCGGCGGAGCAACCGCCACGATACGAGGAACTGGCGGCGGCTATGACGTCGACATGTACCGGTTCCATGTCAACGGTACATCCAACGTCATGCTGGATATCGACAACGATCCATTTTCGTTTGACACAATCCTGTCGCTCTTCGACTCTCAAGGGAGACTCATTGCGCTCGATGACGACTCCGTCGCCGATCCGGGCTCAGTCTCCGGATTGGATTCATCGATTGGCACGATTCAACTTGCCGATGGTGATTACTACGTTGCGGTATCGCGATACAGCAACTTTCCGATCGCGTGGACAAGCAGCGGCACAACCACACAACCTATCACTCGACCGGATGGTTATAGCGGCGGCGAGAAAGTGATTGGCGCTCCCACTTCGCAGTTGAACTCCACTCCTTTTCAGTTCAACGGGTACGATGCTGGTTCCCCGTATCAATTACACATCAGTGTCTCAACGGCGACGAATTCCGCGATACCAACGTTGTGGAAGACTGACGGTTTAGCGGAAGGCACCCGGCCTGTTCGCGACGATCTCGGAGCGGTACTGACGCTGGAAGTCTTACTTGACGAAGCGGATTCGATGGTCACTGCGGACGACGGCAGCATCAATCAAATACGGATCGTGTCCCGATCGATTCCAGTACATTCGACGATTGGAGGAGTCCTGGAAATCGGCACGACCACCGATGTGCTTGGCAACGTCGATCATTGGCTGCAAGATGTGGTGCAAGAATTCCTGTCGGTTGGTCGCACGCGGATGACGATGCGATTCTCCTCGCCGATGGATCATGTTCAGTATTCACTGTCCAGTTCGCTGGTCGATGCAGGCCGGGAGCCCCGTGACAACACCCGATTGACGATCACGCCGCAATCCGATGGCGTGCTTGGCACGGTGTATCGTGATGACGGTCGGCTGATGACGGCCGATCAATCCATCATCGACCTGCGGCATTTCGATGCTGGGACCTACTATGCACAGCTGTACCCTGCATCTCCTAGAACCTGGCACTCCGTTGGCCAAGTTCACTCGGGTGTCACCGTACACGAATCGGCTACCGGCTTTGGATTCTTGATGTACAGTCAACAATCCCTTACGGAGCGATTCTCACAATCACTGCCAAATTACGAACACGCCACGACGGAGCAATCGAACGCAAATCACTTTGTCGTTGTTCAATTCGATACGGTGGGCAGACATTGGTTTTTTAGCGATGGCACCAGATTCCACAATTTTGTTCCCGCCACGACGGACATCTTGGTCGCTTCACTGAATTTTGACCTTGATACGGTGGCGGATCTACGAGGAAAGCATGGACGCTACGAAGGCGTATCCCTTGGTTATCTCGACGGTGACCTCGTCTTTATCCCGAATTCATGGGCAGGGCTTGCCAGCCCGGGGCAGGTCGAAGTCACGGGGACACGTTTCACACAGGATCGCGAAAACGACGCCTTGTTGCAATTGACGGTCGACGCGCCCCACGCCGGCCAGACGCGCGCGGTGTATTTCGATCCCGATCGCGATTGGATTCATGGCGGTGATGGTGATGACATCATCATTGGAAACGAAGACCTGGACCGAATCTTTGGTGGCTCGGGATCGGATCGAATCATAGCTAGCTTGAGCGAAGTTCCGGCCGAATATCAGGGATTGTCCGAAGATCAAATTCTGGAAGAGCTGATGCCGGCTTCGGAAACGGGGCCAAAATCGACTCGCGATATTGATCCCATCATTGAAATCCCCGATCCCTACCTTCACGCAGCGATTGCACGATCAATCTTTGCGCGGTCCGATGTTCCAATCACAACCGCAGACGACCCTCGGTTGCGTCAGGCTTTTCACGCCAGTGAGTTGGCGCAGATTTCTGATTTGGACTTAACCGGGCTGCCTGTTAGCGACCTTTCCGGAGCTGAGTTCCTGACGAACCTAAAAACGCTCAGTCTGTCACAGGGTAGGGTTCGTGATCTGCAGCCGATTGCGGTCGGTCGATTGGGTGGATCATCGCTGCCGCTGGACGCGAACAGCGACGTCAACTTCGACGCAAAGACAAATCTGATCGATTCGGTCGTCGGGTCGGGGCAACTGACCGCCCTGTCGATCGAGTTTAATCGCGGAATCGGAGACTACTCACCGCTTCAATCGATGACGGAACTGCAGTTCCTGAGCCTTGATTCGTCGCCGATCAGCCTTCAATCGTCGATCTTCGCTGCGGTCGACGGCCATGATGAGTTGAGGTATTTGAGCCTCGCCGGACAACCCCAACGCACATTCTTCACCACGAATGGGCCTAAATTTGGCTCGATCGCTGCGGATGGAACATGGGAGATCTATGGCGACCTCCCGACGTCATCCTATCACACCATCCTCGAGTACTCGCCGGATGGACGATTGTTTGCGTTCAACTATTGGGAAACTGGATTATGGGGCGAAGTCAATCAGATCTCGGGTGATTTCACTCCAATTGGTGATCTGTATGCGACATTTCCGGATGGATACCTTTCCAGTCTAAATCAATTTGAAGTTGGCTTTGGCCCGGACGGCAGGCTTTGGGTTTCGACGGTCGTGGGTAGTCCCGGCCGAAATGTTCTCGGCACACTGGACCTCGAAACCGGACAGTTTAACGAAGTCGCGGAAACGACTGAGCTGATTCAGTCGTTTGACTCCGGGCCGGATGGCAATTTGTATTACACGCAACGGGAAGCCGCAGGGCTGACTGGAATTGTGCCGTTCGGGATCGTTTTGGACGATGGAACATTGCGTCCAATTGGTCCTGGACTTGATATCGGCAACTTCGCCCAATTAGAGTTTGCCCCTGATGGCACCCTCTATGCCTTGAACGCTAATCTTGACTTTGATCCCACGACCGGTTCTTGGGGCCGTGTTGATTTAGGAACTGGCAGGTACACAGAAATCGGTCGCCTTGGTGATCACTTTCCCGTTGGTTTTGATCCCTTTCCCATACCTTCCTTTGCTACGCCAGACAATATCGAATTTGGCTTTGATCGGCTCGGTCATTTGCTAGTCTCAACAATCGTTCCCGATGTTGATTTTCCATCAACCGTGCTTGGCAACCTGGATTTGAGCACCGGCGAATTCATCGAATGGACTCGCGGTCCGTCCGATAGCGTGCGTCCGGCACAATCGATCGCAGCGGCGCCTCAGGTAGAATTTCCTGAGATAAGGCTGCCGAATCTACATTACTTGGATTTGCACGACAACATCTTCACTCAGGTCGCGACGCTAACAAACTTTGACTCGCTTCAGCTGTTGGATCTTCGCAAAAACTCAGTTTCCAACACCGAAAGTCTGTTGGGACAAACCGTCATCGATAACGGTGATTCGTACTACTCGGAAAGCGATGTAAAGATTGTCGTCGCGGACTACCAACGGGATTTCCTTGCTAATGCCTCTGGTGCTGTCGCCGGAGAAGTTGCTGAGTTTGCGGCAACTACGGGGTGGCGATATCTGTGGAATGCAAATGGCCCAATTGATGATCCGGCAAACTATGAACCACTTCGCTACAACGGCGAGTTGTTTGATTTCAATGGTTTGCCAGGGATACCTGATGCGTTGCCGCTCTCCTATGGCAACCTGAGCACCTCTGGTGGCCACCCAGGAAAGGGAGCCAGCCAAATCAGTGGGGACGTCGATCACTATGTGATTGCGGCTTACAAGGTGCGCGAATCTGGGCACTACAGTATCGTTGATGCCGAGATTGGTGCACTTGCCAGCATCGATGTTCGCATTTCGGTCAGCGGCGGAGATGCAATTTTTGAACAGACGCTTCCTAACTTCACGAACAGTGCGCCGGTTAACTTTTCGACCAATCTCGGCTTCCTTTCGGCGAACGACACGATCTATGTCGCGGTCGGGCCGAACAATGAGGACTTCGCGGATGGATTTGACTGGAACTTTCGGATTGTCCGTAACGGTGTGAATGGTTCCGCGAATCCGAATGCGTTCGACGGTGACTATCGAATCCTTCCTGGCCAGCAAAGTGCGTCGGCGACCTACACGTTTTCTCAGGTCGAAGCTGGCGAGTATAGGTTACTTGCCACGTGGCCAGAACACGAGTCACGAACCTATCTGGCAACCTATGTCGTCACCAGTGCTCCACCCAGCGAGTTTGCCGATGGGGATATCAACGTCGATGAAAACTCCATCCGAATCGCCGGCCATTCCTTCCAGAGCGGCGATGCGATCTTCCTGACGAACGACTCGGAATCTTTGGGCGGTCTGACGTCGGGGACGACCTATTTTGCAATTGTGTATGACAGCCAGCCGAATCAGTTAAAGCTGGCGACATCACGGGAACGGGCGATCCAGGGCATGGGGATTGATTTGACCGAGGTTTCGACGGGATCGTTTTTGCCGGCCTATGTTGTCAATCAGCGATTTGCACCGCAGGGAGAGACTCTGGGAAATCGACCCTGGGAACTGCTGGATGAAGTGATCGAAATAACAAACTCTGGTGATCACTTCGAACTCACTCTCGTCGGTGGTCCAGACGGGAATCTGGTTGCTGATGCCGTGCGTCTTCAGCGAGCTGTCCTGCCAAGTTTGCAGACGCTCGATCTGCGCAGCAATCCGCTCGACAATGCGGCGCATGAGTATGTGTTGAATGGCCTGCAATCTACCCGGCCGGGAGGCTTCCATGGGCTCATGGATTTTGTGGAGACATTGACCTCGGAAGGAGTGCTTTGGGATGACTATCCTCCGCCACAGATCGTTACGCCAGTGGATGTGATCACGGTATCTCCAGGACACGGCACTTCGTTCGTAATCGATACCACAGGTGGGCAGAATCTTTCCGTGACATTGGCTGATCCAGGAGTCAATGTCAGTCTGCGTGACTTGACTGCGAGTGTGAATCTTCCTGTCCGACCGCGAACGATCGATCTTGGCTCGCTGATTGCGGGTCGAGGGACAACCATCCTAGGTGTCGATTCTAGTGATTTGGCTGGGGTTTCAGTTAGTGACGCTGGGGACGTCAACGGTGATGGCTTTGACGATCTCTTGATCGGGGCATACGGCGCCGATGCAATGGGCGATTCCAAGTCGTCTGCGGGGGAAAGCTACATTATCTTTGGCGGTCCCTTGATGCCTGCAACGATCGATCTTGCCAATCTGGGATCGGCGGGGATTACTATTTATGGTGCCGAATTCGCTGATAACAGCGGTACGTCGGTGAGTGGTGCAGGGGATGTCAACGGTGACGGCTTCGATGACTTACTGATCGGCGCAGACTATGCTGACGCATTGGGCAACGCCAAATCGAACGCCGGAGAGAGCTACGTGATCTTTGGCGGTGCTGCTCTTCCAGCGACGATCGATCTTGCCAACCTGGGCTCGGCGGGAATCACTGTCTTCGGTGCGGACTCCTTTGATAACAGCGGGGTCGCTGTGAGTGGCGCAGGTGACGTCAACGGGGACGGCTTCGACGACCTACTGATCGGTGCGTACGGCGCCGACGCGTTTGGCAACTCCAAATCTAATGCAGGAGAAAGCTATCTGATCTTTGGTGGTTCTACGATGCCTGCAACCATCGATCTTGCCAACCTAGGTTCGCTGGGAATCACCATCGTGGGGATCGACTCCTATGATGCCAGCGGAATATCCGTGAGTGGCGCAGGCGACGTCAACGGTGACGGCTTCGATGACCTGCTGGTTGGGGCATACGAAGCTGACGCGTTGGGCAACACTAAATCTTCTGCAGGGGAAAGCTACATTATTTTCGGTGGTTCCCTGATGCCTACAGCAATCGACCTTGCCAATCTTGGATCCGCGGGGATCACCATAGTGGGTGTCGATTCATACGATTTAAGTGGACTGTCCGTGAGAGACGCTGGTGACGTCAACGGTGACGGTTTTGACGATGTACTGGTCGGAGCTCAATATGCCGACGCATTTGGCAACGTCAAATCAGATGCGGGAGAAAGTTACATTATCTTTGGAGGAACCGAGCTTCCGGCGACAATCGATCTAGCCAACCTGGGTTCGATTGGAATCACTATCTTCGGTGCAGAAGCAGGTGATTCCAGTGGAATATCCGTGAGTGGCGCAGGTGACGTCAACGGTGATGGGTTTGACGATCTTGTGATTGGCGCATTCTGGGCCGAGGCAGCAAATAATTCGAAAATTCAGGCGGGAGAAAGCTACGTGCTCTTTGGCCGTACCACTTTTCCCGCAACAATCGATCTCGCCAATCCGGAAGAGGTAGGTATCACCGTCTTCGGTGCCACTATTGGTGATTTAAGCGGGATTTCTGTAAACGGGGCAGGTGACATCAACGGCGATGGATTCGATGACGTTCTGATTGGAGCGTTCTTTGCCTACTCAGACAAGGGAGCGAGTTACGTAATCTATGGCGGTGATTTCACGGGTTCCGTAACACAATTGGGTTCACGGTCAGCTGACGTATTGGTTGGGGATCCTTTGGCAAATGTAATGATCGGCGGAACGGGCGACGACACACTGATTTCGCTCGGCGGTGAGGACGTTCTTCGTGGTGGCGAAGGGGATGACGTCCTCGCGATCAGTGACTTGAGTTTTGTCAAAGTGGTTGGTGGGAATGGTGTCGATACTCTGCGACTAGATGCGTCCAGCCTCGCACTGGACCTTACACGGATCGCGGCGAATGCGATTCAGGGAATCGAGCGCATTGATCTCGGCCGATTCGGGTATAACACGTTACGCCTTACGGTCGGGGAAGTTCTCGGTATTTCCGATGAATCCAATTCGCTCACAGTGTTAGGTGATACGTCTAGTCGCGTACAGTTGGACGCAGACTGGCTAAAGGGCATAGATGAAACGATTGATGGCACAACTTTCGTGGTCTACACCAATCTTGCGGCTTCCGTAAAAATCCAGGAAGGTATCGACGTACACGTGGCGACCTACTCCTCAATCAATTTGGGGATCCTCGATAGTAGCAACGGTTTTCGAATTCCAGGCGTCAGAACTGATGGTCGATTCGGCGAATCAGTTTCTAGTGCTGGTGACTTCAACGGAGATGGATATGATGACTTCATCGTCTCATCTAGAGGTTCAAGTGGCGCCGGAGAGAACTACGTTATTTTTGGTCATGGAGGTGGATATGTCGCGTCATTCGACTTGACCTCACTTGATGGTAGCAACGGCTTTCGGCTTGATGGGATCGATGCAAATGATATGTCTTATGCATCCATATCGAACGCTGGAGATGTCAATGGTGATGGATTTACCGACCTAATCATTGGCGCTTCTGGAGCAGACCCAAATGGAAAGAATGGCGCGGGCGAAAGTTATGTCGTATTCGGTCGGGGCGACGTGGCTTCAGCACGAGTGGATCTTTCAGCGCTGGATGGTATCATCGGCTTCCGCCTTAATGGAATCGACGGAAACGACTTCTCGGGCCGCACCGTTTCAGGTGCAGGTGACATTAACGGCGACGGCTTTGATGATTTGATTGTCGGGGCAGATGGAGCAGATCCCAACGGTAATATAGATGCCGGTGAAAGTTACGTGGTTTTAGGCCACGGTGGAACTTATTCCCCTACGCTCGAATTATCTTCACTAAATGGT
>JAGQPO010000233.1 GCA_020426665.1 Planctomycetales bacterium | reverse complement strand
AATTGAGTCAACAAAACAACTCAAGAAACTGAACCGTTTGATTGGTCGGCTTCGCAGGGTGATTTGCCGCGCAATCGACCGACAGTTAACCGATGAAGAGAGGAACCGGATTGCCGCGATGAAGGGTCAAGAAGAAGAACGGAACCGGATTGCCGCAAGTCGGGACCAAGCCAAATTCGACATCGAAATGCTGGTTGATCCCGCGTATACGGTTGAGCGTTTTATTCGACCGGTCGGCGCCCAGCGGAAGTCCGGGAACTGCGTTGAGTTCCTGCAATACAACCCCGAGTCAACGATCACGTTGGCCGACCTGGAAGACCTGGTCGGCAATGGCGACGAATTGTCGGCCGATCAAGACACGGGTGCCGATGCACCGTCCCTAATGGACATCGAAAAGGCCCGGGAAGCATTTGCTAACCTCCCGCCGGAGAAAGCAGACGACTACGACGCATGGGTGAAAGTCATGCTGGCGGCCAAGTTCTACGGGCTGCGGGATGAGTGTGAAAACTGGTCAATGTTGAGCGCCAAATATGACGCTGAATCATTCGATGAAAAGTGGAACGCACTTCCGGACGTTTCGGAAATCCGCGTCGGATCGTTGGTCATGTGGGCCAAGGGAACCGGTTGGGTTCCAAGTTGGGAACAGCATTGGTTGGCGAACGAAGAACAGCATTGGTTGGCGAACGAAGAACAGCGGACAGAGAACGCTGTTGCGACGCGTTTCATCGACCATTTTGGTGATGACCTCCGATACGTACCGAAGTGGGGTAAGTGGCTCGTTTGGGACGGTACGCGTTGGGCAAATGACGACGGAGACGTTCGGGTTCGTAACTTGACCCGAAATTTCGTCCACTCGTTTTGGAGTGATGTTGGCGACTTCGTGTCTGAACCCAAGACGGAACAGGCGAAGGCAACTACGGCGCGTCAATTCGTCAAATCAGTCAATAAACGTCATGCAATCGAGTCCATTGTCGCACTTGCTAAGTCTGACCGTCGTGTAAGGGTCGAACATGACAAGTTGGACGCGAACCCGATGTTGCTCAATCTGCAAAACGGGACGTATGACTTGGAGTCTGGGAAGTTCCGCGGCCATTCCCGCGTGGACCTAATAACGCAAGTTGCCGGGGTGGCGTTTGATCCATCGGCCGAGTGTCCCAAGTTCATGGAGACGATGAGTCTGATTTTCGATTCTGCCGAATTGCGCGAGTTCGTTCAACGGATTTTTGGCTATTCGATGTCGGGTGACACTGGCGAGCATATCTTGCCGATCGCAATCGGTTCAGGGTTCAACGGTAAAAGTACGCTGTGGAACGTTCTGGTCGACATCGCAGGCGACTACGGGACCTTGGCCAACGAGAGTTTGCTACTTGGCGACAAGAATGCCCACCCGACCGAAAAGGCCCAGCTGTATCAGAAACGTATCGTCGCGATCAGCGAACCAGACAAGGGCGCCAAGCTTCGCGAAGCCCGTGTGAAGGAACTCACCGGCGATTCATTCATAACGACCCGGCGGATGCGTGAGGACTTCTGGACGTTCCGGCGGACCCATACGTTTTGGCTGTCAACCAACCACGAGCCTGAGATTACCGGTACCGATGATGGGATTTGGCGGCGGGTCAAGTTAATTCCATTCGATGTCAACTTGAAGGACAGGGTCAAACCAATCCCGGATTACCACAACTGGTTGGTCAAGAACGAAGGGCCGGGCATTCTGAATTGGCTTCTGGAAGGATTCGCCAAGTACCAGCGCGATGGACTTCATGACCCGCCAGAGGTTGTCAAGCGTGGTAGCACTTACCGTTCAGACCAGGACGAAATCGGAACTTTCGTTGCAGAGTGCTGCGATGAGGGGGCGGAGTTGCAAGTCCCGGCGAATAAACTTTTCCAAGAGTATCAATGGTGGGGCGGCAAACTTAGTAAGACAAAGTTCGGCCGCGAGATGGGCGCGAGATACAAAAAGTATCGTCCATCAGAAGGAGAGTTTCGCAACGTGACCATCTACCACGGCATCTCCATCATTAAACCCAAAAAACCCAAAAAACCTGTTAACCCATCGGTTAAATCGGACTTTGAGCACTTGCTGTGAACCGAATGCGCACAGTTGCGCACAGTTAGTCTGATAACCGCTAGGGAAATTGGTTTTCTATAGAAGTAATCAGGATAACTGTGAGCAACTGTGCGCAACCCAAGAATTCCCCGTGTTTGGCACACTTTGTAGGAGGGATGCAACAAACGACCCAAGACCCAAATCCGATCAATTTAAGTTTGCGAATCAGACAAAACCCCAAGGTGTAAAACATGGAACCAATAGCCCATACCCGCTACTACATCAAAAGTGTCGTACCCGTCCCGCATGACGTGATTTGGTACGACGATGACACAGGATTTCGAATCGAAACCGTTCCATTCGTTGCGGTGGTAGAAAAACACGTTTGGTACGACTCCGACCTTCCGCCAGCGCGCGACAAATCGTACTTCTGTGACGAACTGCTGCCCTACCCCGCTCGCTATCCCGATTACGGCCTCCCAAATCGGAACTACGAAGAAATGTGCGGGATGATTCCCCACGGCGAAGACCCGCTCGACCCGAAGTGGGGCTTGGATTTGAGCGATTACGAGGATGACTGGCAAACTATCCTTCGTAAACGCGCGTCGGTCAACGCAAGGATGGAGAAACGCGCCCAAGAGCTATTCAGAAAGACGTGCTACGAACCGCCGATATTTCTCCCTCCCCATCACAGATCCGCCATTGGTCACGTTAATGGTCACTCGTGACCATCGACATGACTGTTGGGAACATATCACCACTAACCAAGGAACCCGAAATGCAAACCTTCATTGGCAAACTCACCGATACCGTCAGCTGCACTGTTCGAATCAGCGACAACCCGCCATTGCGTGGCCAAGCCCACGTTCTGGGCATTGAATGGGACGGGCAGCTGGACCACTCAATCGTCGAGCCCTACATCCAATGGATGAACCAACTGCAACAGCAGATGGCGGACAAGTGGAACCAAACGTTGGCGTATATCTACCAAACGTCCCCGAGTCCATCGGATTGGCTCGTGTACCAATTCAAGCCGGGCGGAACGCCGACCAAAATTGACTTGGGGGCCATGCTATGAATTCTGAAATCATGGACGAGGAAGACGAAATTCACGAATCCCCGCGGTTCCAGTGCGAGGGGATTGTGGCCAGTGCGGACTTCCGATCCGTGCGTTGGGGCGATCGGTTGTTTGAGTTCACCACCGCGCAATCGCAGGTTGTGCAACGGTTGCTTGAACACCTGCGCGACGGCGTACCGGTCGTGGGCGGTGACTACCTGTTGGAAGTTGCCGGGTCGGCGTACTCGGTCACCCTGCGGGCACTGTTCGACAACGGCCGGCACCCAGCATGGAAGACGATGATCCAAAGTTCATCACGGCGAAATAATTTCCAGATAATTCCGCCACTTCGCTGAGACTTCGCCGAAATCTCGGAGCGCCTTGAAAGACTGTATGGAGTGAATGATCCATACACACCAACGAGGGCGCAAAAAGTGCAATTACTCGACAAGCTTCTGAAGCGCGAGCAATCGGAAGCTGAACAACAACAGGCGGCCGCACAAGCCGAACGTGAACGACTCGACGCCGTCCGGGGCGAAGTTGCAAAACTGGTTTGCGGCGAAGACGCTGACGAAGTCTTACTCGAATCGTTCGTTGAATCATCTGACCACCTGCAACGGTGCTTAGCCGCTGCTAAGAACGCTTGCGACTTCTACGAAGTCCAGGACCACATCGACGGCTTGGAAGCGGCTATCGACCGCAACAGAGCCGAACGTTTGGATCTTGTCGACCAACTGAAAGACGGTGGGGACAAACCTGCAACCGGTTCGATGGTCCGGCGATGCCGTCAACTTGTGCAGCCACTGAACACCACATACCAGCCGTTGGCAACGTTCGGTGAGTCCGCTCCCGTTACGACTTCTCCGACCGATTGGGACGCCGTCCAACGCTGGCGTGAAGCGGTGCGGGAAGTTGAAGACGCCGAAGACCGAATCGGGTTCTTGTTGGCGAATGAAGCGCACCTAAAACGTCAAGTTGAGATTGCAATCACGGAACGTGACGCGATCCCATTCGTGGTTGCAAACGATTCCGACAACGACGCCCCTTTGGATTACGAATTGCCCCACTGAGGATTTGTCCCCGATGTTGACACTTCAACCATTCCACCACAACGCCCCCACAGTCAATCAGGATCAAGCCGACACTGCGGCGATGGGTGTTTTCTTTCTGAACTCTCGGCGAGCGCTGGACCTACCACAGGAATCGTACAACGCGTTGTTCCACGAGTTCGCCGATCGATCCGGATTGACCAATCGGCAACTGTCCGACATCAAGTTCCATGCCACGCGAAGTCGTTACGACGGCGGCGACCTTCGAATCGACTTTGGCCAAATCACTGGTCAATACCCGCCGCATGAAAGTTCACAGCAAGCCCGACAAATGGTCGATGCGTTGTTTGCTGCGATGTCCGCCACGAGGCCAAAGACCCTTCCCGCAACGCTGCCGGCGACGATGCCCGGTAAACCGCCAACGGTCGAGCCTACCGGACAAACGAGTCCGGAAAACTCGGCTGGCGACGAATCTTGGGATTCGTTTTTGGACCTGGTATTTGGGACGTGATCCTACGGGGCCGGGCAAGCGGGTTTCTGGGTTCGCTCGCTGCCGGGGCGTGCTTGCTTTTGGCGCGTCCCGGCCGCCCGCCCACGACTCACAGGCCGGCCCCACCCAAGGCCAGACCCCTCCTATGGGCGGGTCCTTCTGGGCCTCGGGAGGTGCCCAGCGGGTTGTTCCTCGAAC
>JAGQPO010000232.1 GCA_020426665.1 Planctomycetales bacterium | reverse complement strand
GATCCGGCATTTTTTGTAACAGTGATGCCGCAAAGCTCAGTTTGCCGTTGTTGGAAAACTCTCGTAAATACTCAGCCGCCTGTTCGGGCTGCAACCCCTCGAACCAGCCTTTGACTTCGTCGGCCTGGGTGTCGACAGTGGACACCGGGTCGACATTCTTGGTTTCGGCTTTTTTGGTCAACTTTGCAAGGTCAGCTTTTTGCTGTTCAACATCGGCGAGTGTCGATTTCAATTCCTCAGTCATCCGGCTTAGAAGATCAAGCTTTGAATCGATTCCTTCGCTGAATGCTCTCAATTCGTCTTGCTCGGTTGCCAAGTCGTCAAAGATCAACTTGACGCGCATTTCATCGCGTTTCACACGTTGTTCGCGTTCCGCCAATTCCTGCTCCATTCGTTTGATCGAGTCGCTCATTTGCAACACGGCTTCGACCGAGACATCGTTGTCGGGGCGAAACGAAACCGGCACAGCATCGTCCTGAGGCAGTTCCGCGGAGATCGCTTCCGACGAGGGGGCGGTCTCGACGGATTCCGGATCCGCCGGGGGCTGTTTCAATAGAAATTGGGTCGCCCCAGCCGACAATCCGAAAATGACGGCACAGGTAATCATGGCTGAAATGATGGCTTTCACTTTCTAGTTCCTTGCAAAATTCTTGAGTGCGTTTTCGTCTGCCATCAACATTTGTTGGGTCATCGCATCGGCATCAAACTCCAATCGCAGTTGATCGACTAGAATTTCCAACCCCCGAACGCGCGTCCTTTGTTCCATCACGCGCGACTGAGCATCGCGGCGTTCACTTTGGCATTTGGAAATGATGTCGTGGGCTAACATGATTGAGCGGTTGATGCTGTCGATCCAAATCCCATTCTGGGTCAGCAACTCGATCGAACCGAGTTGGGTGGAGACCAGCCCCTGGTGTTTGATTAATTGCAGCTCATTTAGACGCTTGAAATGCGATGCGAGTTCGGCATCGATCCGTGCCAGATCGCCGATCAGCACATTCATCTGGCTGGTCTCCAGAGTGTGGATTCGGCGGATGCGCTCCAGCTTTTTACTCAGTTCGCTCATGACGGTCTCCCGATCAATTGCTGCAATCTAGCCATTCCCGATTTCGTCGCGTCGAAGGGACTTGGGGCGTCCATCGGTTGTTGAAGGAACCGTTTGACTTCGGGGAGCGTTTCAATCGCCCGATCCGATTCGGGAACGGCGCCTTTTTGGTAGGCACCGATTTGCAGCAGATCTTCAACCTCGGCATATTTCGCCAGGACTTTTCGAATGCTCGCGGCATCACGTTGGTGATCCGAACCGGTCACCTCTTTGAACAATCGACTCGCACTTTTCAGTACGTTGATCGCCGGAAAATGTCCTTCATGTGCCAGTTTACGGTCCAAAACAATATGCCCGTCCAAGATCGCCCGCGCCGCATCTGCGACCGGTTCATTCATGTCGTCGCCGTCGACCAGAACGGTCAACAAACCGGTAATCACTCCCTTGTCGCTGGTTCCCAATTGTTCCAACAGTTGTGCCATCTTTTGAAAGACGCTGGGCGTGTAGCCACGCGAGGTCGGAGGTTCGCCGAGCAACAGCCCCAATTCTCGCTGCGCATGCGCCAGTCGCGTCAAGCTGTCTAACATGAACAAGACATTCATCCCCTGCGAGCGAAACCAGCTGGCGATCGCGACGGCAGATTCACTGGCTCGAATGCGCGCGAGCGGAGGCTGGTCGGACGTCGACACGATCACAACGGACCTCGCTAAGCCCTCGGTTCCCAGCGTCTCCTCAATAAACGGACGGACTTCGCGCCCACGTTCACCGATCATCGCAACGACGTTGATATCGCAAAGTGCATGTTTTGCGATTTCGCCTAGCAACGTACTCTTTCCGACACCACTGCCGGCAAATAGACCGACGCGTTGACCTTGCCCCATCGTCAACATTCCATCGATGGAGCGAACTCCGGTAACAAACGGTTCGCGGATCAATGGGCGTGACAAGGGATCGGGTGATTCGAAATGCAGCTCTGTCGTCGCGTTGCAATGGATCGGTCCAAGCGAATCCATGGGGCGCCCAAGCGAATCGATCACGCGGCCCAGCAATTCTTGTCCGACGGGGACGCGCATCCGACGGCCTGTCGAGACAACAACATTTCCGCGTTGAAAATCGACACCGGCGTGATATGGCATCAATTGCGCTTTGTCATCATTGAAACCGATGACCTCGGCCAACACCGACTGACCGCTGGACGATGTGATTTGGACCAATTCTCCGAGACCTGCGTCGATGGTTGCACACATACGCCCTTCAACGCTTTGCAACCGCCCGGTCGTCTGAATCCATTCGTCGTTTCGTAAGGTCGCTGTCAACATTTCAAATCTGGCCCTTCAGCAATGCTGTGCGTTTGCCAGCAGCGTCCAGAAAAGACTCCAGCGACGCCAAAAAACCCTTGTCATCCAGCTCGATTCTGCAGTCCCCTGGTGGAACCGTTGCGTCGGCCTGGATTTCAATGTCAGATACTTCCGACTGGTCGATCCAGTTTTTCAAAATAGCAACGCAATCAGGATTGACGAAAAAGACAGCAGATTGTTTGGGATGAATCTGACGCAACAAGACGTCCGCAAAGTGCGTGACACGTTGTTCGATCAATGAGTTTTCGCTGCCCAACGCCTCGCGTGCGATTTGTGTTGCGGCGGCAACCAGTTGTGCGCCGACCGCTGAAAAATCATCTTGGCGATTCGCGGCAAGCGATTGTATTTTCTGGTCGATCGCGGCGAGGGTTTCCAGCGCGACCTGCTGCGCGGCGACGACAGTTGCCGCGTTGGACCCCGACTGGTCGGGGCCGGCCGAGTCCGTTGTCGACGGGCGATTCACCGCGCCGCGCGTGACGGAAACGTTTGAAAGCGAAGTCGGAAATGGAAGTTGAATCACGGGCATATCAATCGATTTTCACCTCTCCGGATTCACAGAGTCCTGCCAAGATCTTTGCGATCGCCCCGCGGGCCTCTTGGATTTCTTCTTCCGTTGCGTTCGTTTTGAACTCCATTTCTTCCTGCAACGACTCTTTCGCCCGCTTTGACATATTCGAAAGGATGAAAGCCAACAGAGATTCTTCGACTTGTTGCAAGGCACATACCAGCGCATCGGTCTGGCATTGTCCGAGCAATTTTTGCAGGTCGCGATCGCTCAGTTTTTCGATATCTTCAAATCGGTACAGCTGGTTGCGAACGGTTTCCGCTAGATCGCTATCACGCTTTTCCAATTCATCAAGCATTGGTTTACGCAACGCTCTGGGAAGCGACCGCATCAGGTTGGCCATTTGCGCGGTCGTTTCCTGTTCGGACTCACGTTCCTTGATTTCCAACGACATTTCCAGAGCCTTGGCCAACACGCGTTCCTGGATCATCGGGGTGACCGCGGTTGGTTGGGCGAGTTCCAGAAAGACGTGTGGGCGGACCAGTTCCGGCAGGAACTCCAGCGTTTTTGCCGCATGCTCGTTGGCCAGCTTGCGCAAGACAATGGCCGCTGCAACAGGGTTCTCGTTTTTCAGCGCCTGAGCCACTTGATACGGGTGCATTTGGTTCAAGTCGCGAACCGTATCACCGGTCAGTCGAGGCGTCTCGAAACGCTTCGTCGGTTCCAATTCAACATCAAACGTCTCTTCGGCAATCTGCAAGATTTTCGGGCCTTCGTCGTCTTCGTCGTGGCCGTCGCCGTGGCTTGACTTGTCGACCGACTGCATCGCCAAATGAAAATAGTTTTCAAAATCGCCGAGCACCATGTCGACTTCCGCCTGGCTGGGCGGATGTGACTGAAAATCTTTGAGCGCCTGTTCCAGTTCCTCCAGCGCGTCGCCGGACAGGCCTTCGCGGGCCATTTGGGTTGCGTCCTCGCCCATCAAATGCAACAGCAGCGCGAGACGCTCGGATCGTGTCAACATAACCTTCATCGGTGCATCCCCTCCGGCGATCACGCGGCCTTGCGTTTATCAGCGCCTCGATCGGTATCCATACCGGACCAAGACCGTACGACTTGTGCAAATACTTCCGGATTCTCTTTGATCATTCGTGAAAGTTCACCGACATTTTCTAACCGAGCGGTATCGATTTGATGTTCTGCAGCGACACCGCCTGGATTGCTACGCGGTCCGAATCGACGCAGCAACATCAGGCCTAACACAAAGGCCAGCAATGCGGCAATCGCAAGTGACGCCTTTTCGACGATCGAGGTGACTTGAGTCCAATCGAAACCGGCTTCCGGTTCGCCGATCGTCAACAGCGGTGCTGGGAACGGCAGGATTTCGACTGAAATTGTGTCGGTGTCATCTCTAAATCCGACTGCGTTTTTAACAATCGCAGTCACTTTTTCATCCAGCCCCGGTGTCATCGTCCCGTCTTCGTTCTTTAGCCCGCCGGCCTCGGAATTGACGAGCACGCTGACACTTAAAAAATTCCGGATCGGCGTCGAATTGGCCTGTGTTTCTTCGGTGATCGGTACCAGGTAACTGGTTTTGACATTTTCGGTTTTGTTCAACACGTTGCTTGTGCCGGAAGCCGCGCGTTTGGCGTTCAAATTCGACGCAACGCCGGCTGCCCCTGCGGCGACAGGTTGCGTGTTGGTGGTGGTTTCGGAAACCAGGTCTTCTTGACTCGGCACCGCGCCATCGGCGTCGTACTTGGTGGTTTTCTTGGAACCTTGCGTGAAGGTCATGTCCAGCGAGACCTGAACGCTGGCGTTGCCGTAGCCGAGGAATTGCAACAATTGCGATTCTGCTTTGTGCGCGAGTTTTCGCTCGGCTTCGGCGATGTATTCGACTTGCGTACCGATCTGGTTGGCTTGTTCGTCCGGGATGGTGTAGCTTCGACCGTCGCGGTCAGTGATTTGGACCGATTCCGGTGAAAGGTCTTCAACGGCGTACGCGACGAAGGACGCGATCGACGACGCCTGTTGGTCGTTCAATCGTTCTCCGGG
Organism: Planctomycetales bacterium; assembly: GCA_020426665.1. GTDB lineage: Bacteria > Planctomycetota > Planctomycetia > Pirellulales > Pirellulaceae > Stieleria. The sequence continues at coordinate 4,927 of JAGQPO010000232.1, read as the reverse complement.
CCGAAGCGTCAGCATGACACTGGCCGATGGAGGTGACGTCTTGCGTTCAAACGGTCCTTTGTCGGGAATGTTTAAATGGACATCGGCATGTTCGACGACGTCCAGCTTTTTGATCGTCGCGGCCAGACTTTGTTGTTGCTGCAGCCGGACGCGGTTGCGCCGCTCGGTGGGGCTGCCGAACGCACCGCCGAAGGACATTTCGGCGCTGGCACCGGCATCCGCAACACCGTTTGTTCGCGCCAATAAACGTGCTTTAGCAAAGTCTCGTTTGTCGACCAGCACGTTGCCGCCGGCCCCGGACAATTGATACTCGATTCCGGCTTTGGCCAACGCATCGATGACGCGATCGACCTGGTCACCTTCCGCATCGCTTACCAAGACGACATAGCTGGGTTGAACCGACCAGTATCCGACGCCGCCGATCGTCACAATGCATAGCATCGCCAACAGCAGGATTCCGATCCTTGCTGACGGTGAGCTTTGCCTCCAGATATTCAGGAGGGCATCGATATAGGGCTGGATAATGTTCAAGGCAAATCAATCAAGCGATGGTCGCGTTGGGAGGGAACACGATGGTCGGCTAGAATTGCATACGCATCAATTCGTTGTAGGAATCAACGATTTGATTCCGGACTTCCATAAAGATCTGAAACGACATCTCGGCTTTGACAACTTCCATGACGACCTGTTGGACGTCCTGGTTTTCGCCAGAGACAAGGCTTTGAATCGCCTGGTCCGATCGGATCTGGTCTTCGTTGGCTTGGGCCATCAAATCCAGAAACAAATTTCGATCACCGCCCGGCGACTTTTGCGTCTGTGTGGCAGCAGCAAGAGTTGGGGTTCCCGTCGTTGCAATGGGTGGCAGAGCAGACATCACTGACCTCCTTGAAGCAGAGTGAGGGTTTGTTCGATCATCTCCTTAAAGACGCTGATCGCTTTCGTGTTTGCTTCGTAAGAGCGACTGGCGGTGATCAGGTCGACCATCTCTTCGGGAATTCTGACGTTGGACAGTTTTACGAAGCCGTTTTCATCGGCGTGTGGGTGAGCAGGGTTGTACAGCGTTGGAAATTCACTGGTGTCACCTTCCACGCCGACGACTTGCACACCATGCATCGCGACGCCGTTGTGTCCGGCGCCGCCCTGGTCCAGTCCGGCGGCGAAAACCACGGCCTGGCGTTGATACGGCTGCCCGGTGTCCGTCATCGTTGTACCGGCGTTGGCAATGTTGTTTGCCGTCACCTCCATTCGGAAACGTTCGGCGGCTAAGCCAGACGCTGCGATGTCGATCGTCGGAAATCTAACCATTGTTTCGTTCCTTCGTCTTGGCGGTTGAAGCCTTGGCGAATCCTAATATCACTGTTAACCGGAGATCGCACGACGCATGGTGGAAACCCTTGACGCCAGAAGGTGCGAGAAAGCTTGGAACGCCAACGCGTTCTCTTTCAATTCCGCTACTTCCTGTTCCAAGTTGACATTGTTCCCGTCCATCCGCTCGGCCAGACCTTCCAGATCCTTGACCGGCAGCGGTTCGTCCGATGCACCCTTTGCATCAGGCGATTGCAGCTGGGCAAGTAGCCGCTCGAATTCCAACCGCTTGGTCTTGTAACCCGGCGTGTTGACGTTGGCGATGTTCTGGCTGACAACGCGATGGTTCTTCTCCGAAGCGTCCAGCGCCGAGCCGAGCAAATCCATTTGGTAAAATATTCCAGTCATGCCAGTTGTATCGGCCTGTTAAGCTGATCGCGTTAAGGACAACTTTCGGAGAATGTCGCTGAAACGCCGTGTTACAGCCACATCTTGGTGAGGGTCTTCCCTCAATTGAGTCAACCTGTGCGGCCCCAGGGGTGTGTGTTGGGTCGATCTCTACAGGTGAACTATGAATCAATGGACAGGTTTCGATTCTCAACTCCAACGCACGGTCCGAGAATCGAACGCATCGAGTTGATCGTACTGCCGTGATTGCACAGGGGTGATCGCGCGGAGGCGGTCGGATCACGCACACATTGCGACCAACGCAGTCGCACGGGGTAAATCGGTAACTATGGATATCGCCACAATCCTTGGGCTTATCTTGGGGTTCGGACTGATTCTGGCGTCGATCGCAATGGGCGGCGGCGGGCTGGGGCCGTTTGTCGATCCGCCCAGTATCATGATCGTCTTTGGCGGAGCAGCCGCCGCGTCTCTGATCAATTTCCCGTTGAAAACCAACTTGGGCTCGTTCACCGTTGTCTTGAAGTGCTTTCTGTTCAAGCTGCCGAGTCCCAACGAAACCATTGCCCAGTTCAAGAAATTCGCCGAAGTCGTTCGAAAAGACGGTCTGCTGGCATTGGAAGATCAAGCTTCGGCGATCAAAGACGACTTTATGAAACGCGGTTTGGAATCGCTGATCAGCGGCGTTCCCGCCGAAGACGTCGCTCGAACACTGGAAACCGAATTGGCCTATATCGAGCAGCGGCACGCGGCCGGAAAAAAGTTGATTGATTCGGCCGGGGCAGCGGCACCGGCCTTCGGAATGATCGGGACACTGATCGGGCTGGTCCAAATGCTCCGATCCCTCGATGACCCTAGCAAGATCGGCGGAGGGATGGCGACGGCGTTGCTGACGACACTGTATGGCGCATTGATTGCAAACGTCGTCTGTATTCCCTTGGCCGGAAAACTGGAGGCCCGCAACCAAGAGGAATCAGCGATCAGAGAACTGATCATCCGTGGCATCACACTGCTCGGGGAAGGTGAAAGCCCGCGGGTGGTCGAGGAAAAGTTGCTCGGATTCCTGTCGCCAAAAGTGCGAAAATCAATCGTCGCGCAGGCCTAGTCCGATGGCAAAAAAGGAAATCGCATCCCCGCCGCCGGAAGACATCCCCGCGTGGTTCATGACCTATAGCGACGTGATCACATTGCTGATGACGTTCTTCATTCTGCTGCTGACATTCGCCACCACCGAACCGGAACGATTTGAGAAGGTCACCGTCAGCGTGTTCGGGGCCGCGGGAGCGACCGGAGTTGCCGGGCATAAACACGACCAATTGGATCGCAATGCATGGAGCCAACGGGTTCGCCCGCGTGCGGCGCGGATCGCAATGCAGGGCAGCGAAATGCCGCCGATCGAAAAAGAAATTTCAAACGCGGCGGTCGGCCAAGGACTCGAAGCGATCAGCGATAAAGCAAGTCAAAAGGACGTGATGAAAAGTTACGCCTTCGAATTGCCACTCGAAAAACTTGTCGATCAAAACTTGACGGTGACTCGAAACGGTATGCAAGTCGCATCGAAATTGTCAGCCCAACTGAGATCGCTCAGTATTCATTGCACGTTTGAAATATCAAATCGAGACCTGGACAAACGCGTTTGCGCCTTCGCCGACCATCTCTATCATGTCGAAATGGCAAGACCGGGCCAGATCGGAGTCGGAATTGCCGACAACGTTGATTCAAAGATGGTTCGAATCGTCATCGAAAAGTACGAGAGCAATCGATGAGCAATCGTAAAAAGTTGGAACCCAGCGTTCCCAGTAAGGCGTACCTGGTTTCGTTCGGCGATACGATGACCGCGCTGTTGGCTTTCTTTATCGTGCTAAATTCACTGGCAAAGGAGCAGACCGGGGCAAATATGCATTCGGGAACCGGATCGTTTGTCAATGCATTTTCCAGTGGCGGACAACCGGGACACCTTAGTGGTGAGCGTTCCTCCGATGTCTTGCAACAGAAAACGCAAGCGCCGATCTATGCACTGGCGGAAAACTTGAAGGACAAGTCCGACAAAAACATCGGTCCGGACGACAAGAATGAGAGCGAACGTGTCATCGACCGCGAGAAAGAACAATTTCAAAAATTTCTGAACGAATTGGATGAGCAGTTGGACCTCAGCACGCTGCCAAAACTTGAAAACCAAGTCGTGTTTGATACGTTTGAGCCGTCTGACTCCAAGACCGGTAAACTTAGTTTACACGCCGTCAAACTGATTTCCCAAGCGCTGACAAAACTTCGAGAACCGGGCGTTACAATGGAAATCGTGCTGTGGGCTGATATGCCCAGTGCATCGAGTTTGAAACGCAAATTGGACAAGTCGGCGGAATTGAGAGCCGAAGTCGAGCGGACTTTTTGGATGAAAGGTAGCGTCAAGTCACGGATTGGGTACCGAGTCAAACCGTGGCTGTTCGCCGATGCGAAACGTCCGTATCTATCCATCATCCTGGGCAAGGTTGCCGACACGCCGTAACGTGAAAGCGGATCACAGCAAGGCAGCAGATTACAGTCGGTACCAAAGTCCTAATTGGACATCAACCGGCAGTTTGGGCGAGCGATCAACGAGAGGTTCCAGCGAACTCGTGGAGTAAGATCTCTGTCATTGTCACTGGCCGCGACGCCGGCATTGCTCCCCGTGATTCTTCGACAATATGGCAGAAAGCAACCAGAATCGATTCCGTCAGGTCTCTATGATCGAATTGCTATCCCTGACGCTGTTGGTCGCAGTCTCCGTCAAGATCGACCACACTCTGGCGGAAACAGTGCGTTGGACCTATTTCATTGTTCCGTGTGTGTTCACACAGTGGTTTTCTTTTCGAATGCATTCGCTGGGAATGGATCGCTGGTTCAATCCCTTCGTTGTCGGTGTCGGATCCGTCAGTGTTTCGAGACTAGCCAATTTGACTTTCGCCAGCGACGGTCAATGGTCGAACATCCGCTATAAAATGTTCCCGATCCGAAGCGGCGTCGATGAGTTAATCCTGTGTGCAAGTTCTGGGCTGATGCTCTCTTTCATTTGCATCATGATCACTGCGGCCGTGTTGGAAGTGACCGGCCCACGAACACCAGAGTAGATTGGAAAGATAGAGTCCGCCGGCAAGCCATGTAGGCAAAACACGTAGTCGAGTCTCTCCGAGACTCGAAAATACTGCCGCTTCGCCGGCATCAGCCTCGGAGAGGCTGA